>NZ_JBATWY010000181.1:0-63218 GCF_049672945.1 Haloferula sp.
GCAACAGGTGGCGCGAACGCCGCACGCCACGGCCATCCTTCATGTCGATCGACAACTCGACTACCAAACGCTCAACGATCACGCGGATCGATTGGCCCGCAGGATCATCGACACCGGCCTTCACCGATCCGGGATAATTGCCATCCTCATCAATCGAAGTATCGAGAGCGTCACCGCCATGCTTGCCGTCCTGAAAGCGGGCGCGGCCTACCTTCCGCTTGATCCCGACCATCCTTCCGAGCGACTGGAATCGACAGTACGGGATTGTGGTGCCCGGCTCCTTCTCTACCACGAAACCAAGGTCAACATCGGCGGGGTTAGCAGCCTGGATATCGGCAAAGGTAGCGAACCGAGCACAGCGCTCCCTCCTCGAAACAGCAAAGGCCACGATCCGGCCTACGTCATCCACACCTCGGGATCCACCGGCGCTCCCAAAGGCGTCCGCATTCCCCATCGCGGCGTGCTGAGACTGGTGCTGAACACCAACTACATCAATATCCGAGAAGACGACCGGATCGCCCACGCATCCAATCCGGCTTTCGATGCGTCGACCTTTGAGATCTGGGGAGCCCTCCTCAACGGTGCCTGCCTGACCATCGTCGATCGGGAAGAGCTTCTTTCCCCGCAGCTTCTCCGTCGTCGACTGCTCACCGACCGGATCAGCGTGATGTTTCTAACAACCTCACTTTTCAACCTCGCTGCCGAACTCGCTCCGGAAAGCTTCGACTCCCTGCGGGTTCTTCTCTTCGGTGGTGAGGCAGCGGATCCCGAAAAGGTCCGTCGAGTCTGCGAACGGGACCACGATGTCGAGATCCTCAATGTTTACGGTCCAACAGAAAGCACCAGCTTCGCCACCTTTTACCGGATAGAAACTGACAAGGTTTCGAACCTGCTTCCAATCGGGCGGGCCATTTCGAATACCTCCCTCCACGTTCTCGATCCCCATGGCAAACGGGTGCCGCCGGGCATTGCGGGGGAGCTCTTCATTGGTGGCGACGGTCTGGCCATCGACTACTGGCAAAGTCCCGAACTCACGGCCGAACGCTTTCCGACGCTCCACCTCGAAGGTGGGAATCAGCGTCTCTACCGCAGTGGTGACCGGGTTCGCTGGAACCGCGAGGGTGAGCTCGAATTCCTCGGCCGTCTTGATCGGCAAATCAAGATGCGCGGCTTCAGGATCGAACCGGGCGAGATCGAAGCCACTCTAACATCGCATCCGGATGTGTCCGCTGCAGTGGTAATCGTGGTCAATGATGGCGCCGCCGGGCCGCGGCTTGTTGCCTATGTCGTGACGGTTTCAAAGATCGAAAAGCTCTCCACTTTCCTTGCGGCTCGACTTCCAGGCTACATGGTCCCCGCCACGATCATCCCGCTTGCCGAACTGCCACTCACTCCAAATGGAAAACTTGACCGCAAGCGCCTCCCATCCCCCCAACGCCGTCCGGTCTCACCAGACAACGAACGGCTCAGCGACCAGCAACAGAAGCTTGCTGAAATTTGGCGTGATCTGCTGGGACTCGATCAGGTGAGCCTTGATGATGACTTCTTTTCCCTCGGTGGCCACTCCCTGTTAAGCCTGCGACTGATCCACCGAATCGAAGCCGAGTTCGACAAGAGCATTCCCCTAACAGCCCTCTTCAAGCAACCGACGATCCGCGGGCTCTCCGAGCGCCTCAACGAATCGTCTTCGGATCTCCTCGCGCTTCAATTTGCTGGAAAACTGACTCCTGTCTTTTTCCTTTACGCCGACTATTTGAACGGAAGGGGGTTTAGTCAGGCGCTTGCCGAAAGACTTGGCTCAGATCGCCCGCTGCATGTCTTGCCACCTCTGAGTAGTCGCGTTCAACGCTTGAGTTCGGGTATCGAGGAGGAAGCCTCCAATCAGGTCACCAAGCTCAAGGAGGCCACGCCGCGGGGACCATGGATTCTCGCGGGATACTGCGCCGGCGCGTGGGTTGCCTACGAAATGGCACGCCAACTCGAACAGGCCGGAGAAAGCGTCGAATCGCTCATCCTGGTCGAACTCCCCTCCCCCGATCAACCGACACTGAACCTCGTCGGTGACGGCATTGTCAAAGCCGGAGGACTTTTCGGACTCGATCCAGGGCGACAACTGGCACTCTTTTCTTTGCTCTGGTCGCTCCGCTGGAAAGCCCGGGGCTTTTCCAAACTTCTTCGGAGTCCGGGCGAATGGTCAAGCATCCCGACACGCTGCTGGCGCTGGATCGAAGAGAGCCTGCTCTACGCAGGCCGTGCCAAAAGCGGATGGAACGGCGAGAAAGAATCCGCTGATCCGATACGCGACGGCTCCCTCGAACTTCTCTGGCAACGCGCCCGATATCGAGCCGGGAACTACTCGGGCCCTGTCCATTTGCTACTTGCCGAATCGGCGACTCCCGAAGCCGCCAAAAGGGCGCTTGCCTCGTGGCAGCGACTGGCCCCAGCAACGAGCCTGACTCTCATCCCCGGCGATCATGAAAGCTGCGTTCAGGAACACCGGAGCGATTTTGCCGATCGATTCACGAAGCTACTGGACTCATGAAAGCCACCCTGAAGCGAAGCCCAAACCAGGAATCGGGATCCTAAACCCCGATATCCTCGTTCCACAACTCCGGTTTCTCCCGGATAAAGGTTTCCATCATGTCAATGCACTCAGAATCATCGACAACGACCACCTCCACCCCGCGGCTTCTGAGCAGTTCCTCCTCTCCCATGAAGGTTTTATTCTCGCCAACCACGACCTTCGGAATGCCGTAGAGCAGAATCGCTCCCGAGCACATGCTGCAGGGCGAGAGGGTGGTATAGATCACGCTCTCACGATAGACCGCTGCCGGCTGCCTCTTGGCATTTTCAAGCGCATCCATCTCCCCGTGAAGAGTCGGGCTGCCACTCTGCACGCGCCGATTGTGTCCCCGACCGATGATTTTCCCACCATGGACGAGCACGCTCCCTATCGGAATTCCGCCTTCATCCAGGCCGAGCCGGGCTTCTTCGATTGCTGATTTAAGGAATTGATCCACGATGGGCATATTTTACGCTATCGTCCTTCCAGCGCCAGTCGTTTCATTTGCAAACTGGCGTTTTCATCCAACATTCCAACATGCCTATTGTACGCCTTTCCGGCACCGTTCTCGGAGCCGATGATCCCGGTCGCTCCACCCGCGCCAAACTTCTCTTCCTTCTCTTCCAAGCCGGTTGGGACATCTACAATTCAAACGGCGACCAGAGAATTTCCCTCTCCAACATCGAGGAAAAGATCATCGAGTCCGATGCCTTCGTCTTCACTCCCGGAGCCACGATTGAGGATATGTTCAAGGCGATCTCGGTCTTCGTCGGCTATCAGACACTCGATCGTTTTCTTGCCGGAAAACCCACGATTATCCTCAATTCCGACCAGTCGTGGAACTCGCTATACAAGGTCCTGATCCACCTCGAGAAGATGGGAACGATCAAGCAGGATCACTCCGAATTCATGCTGAACGCCGAGGCACCGGAAGACGTGATTCGACTTCTCGATCAGGCACGGGATCAAGGAATCCCCGATGCCGATCGGGAGAAGATCTGCGCGGCAACCATCCCAACGGCCAACACTCCGCCACCTTCAGACTATCGGGGCAATGTCTGTGTCTTCTGCTCCGCGACTCTCGAGGACCCTGCCTTCATCGCTGATGGAGAGGCCCTTGGCAGACTGCTTGCCGAGAACCGTCTCGGCTGCGTTTCTGGCGCAGGAAAATCGGGAATCATGGGTGCCGTCGTGCGCGGGTCGGTAGGAGCGGGAGGTTGGACCGCCGGTTCAAATGTCCCCCACATCATCGAACTTGAAGGCCTCCCTGATGGCCTCTCGCAGTTCTGGCTGCGCGAGGACATCTACACGCGCATGGAAGTGATGATTGAGCATTCAAACGCCTTCGTCATCTTCCCCGGTGGTGCGGGCACCATCCAGGAGTTACTGGCCCTCATGATCTTCAAACATCGGGATCATCCCGTCATGAAGAACAAGCCGGTGGTCATTTTCAACCGTCCGGGCCCGGATGGAAACGGATTCTGGGATCCGCTCATCGGTCTGCTCGAAGATCAGTGCAAGTCAGACGACTTTGTGGTGGCGACATCTCTTGAAGAGATCATTCCTGCCGTGACCCGACACCTCGAACCAGCCTGACCCTCACTCCAGGCAGTCACAAAGGGCAGCCAGCACGAGATCGACATTCGCCTGAGTCGCCGAATGTCCCATCAGGCCGATCCGCCACGCCTCGCCTTGGAACGGTCCGAGTCCTCCACCGATCTCAATCCCGTAGGTCTCCAGCATCCTCGCACGTACGGCTTCATCCTCGACTCCGTCCGGAATCCTCACGCAGTTCAAGCTGTGGAGTGATCGATCAGGAATGTAACTCAGACCCAGTTCTTCAAGGCCCGCCCTCAATCTGCGATGGAGCTTTTCATGCCGCTCAAAGCGGGCCTCAAGCCCCTCCTCAAGCACAAGGGCTAGAGCTTCGTTCAAGGCATACACCATGTTCACGGGAGCCGTGTGGTGGTGATGCCTCCCTCCACTACCTGTATAGTAGTCCTTGAGCAGGGAAACATCGAAATACCAGCTGCGGACACTGGTCTTTCGTCGCTCCATGACTTCAAGCGCTGCCTCTGAAAATGAGATCGGTGACAGGCCCGGAGGACAGGACAGGCACTCCTGAGTTGCCGAATACACCGCGTCGATATGCCACTCGTCCACCTTCAAAGGGTGACCCGCCAACGAACCCGTGGCGTCCACAATAAGCAGCATGCCCTCTTCATTGAGGAGCTTGGCGATACCTTCAAGCGGCTGATGCGCTCCAGTCGAGATCTCACCGTGTACGATAGCCAGTGCCTTGGCCTTCGGGTAGCGTTGCACGACTTCGCCGATCTGCTCCTCGGTAAAGGTCTTACCCCACTCGACATCGAGCACATGGACCGTGACACCGTTGCGCTTCATCACCTCCACCATTCTCTTTCCGAAGACCCCGTTGACGCAGACGATTGCCTCATCGCCGGGCTCCATCAGATTGGTCACGACGCATTCCATCCCACCGACACCCGTGGCCGAGATTGGAAAGGTCAGCGAATTGTCCGTCTGATAGACTTCCCGCAACTTGGCGCAGGTGTCGTCCATGATCTCGATGAAGCGGGGATCGAGGTGACCAAGTGTCGGCGAAGCCATTGCCCTGAGAACCCGTTGGGGAACGGTGGTCGGGCCTGGCCCCATGAGAATGCGTTCGGGAATATTCATCGTGTGGATGCACTAACAATCACCCGGAAATCACAACGGGGTCAATTCCGCGAACAGGGAACCCCTCACTTCCCGCAAATCCGGGCAAATTCATCAAAATAAGTCGGGAAGGTCTTCGACGTGCAGCCGGGGTCGAGAATGGTCACCGGCGTGTCCGACAAAGCCACCAGTGAAAAGCACATGGCGATCCGGTGATCATTGTAGGTTTCAATTTCCGCATGCTTCAGCGACTCGGGAGGGACAATGGTGAGGTAATCCTCGCCTTCATCCACCGTTGCCCCGACTTTCCGGAGCTCGGTCGCCATCGCCGCCAGCCGATCGGTCTCCTTGACCCGCCAGTTGGCAATGTTGCGGATGGTCGTCGGGCCATCGGCGAAAAGGGCCGTGGTCGCAATGGTCATCGCGGCGTCCGGGATGTGATTCATGTCCTGGTCAATTCCCTTGAGCGGCCCCGTTCTTGAAACGGTGATGTGGTCTTCCGCCATCGTCACCTTGGCACCCATCTCGGCCAGAACGCTGGCAAATGCGGTGTCTCCCTGAAGCGAACGCTCACCAATCCCCGTCACTGTCACCTCCCCACCACGAATCGCCGCGGCGGCGAGAAAGTATGAGGCCGAAGAAGCATCGCCTTCCACCAGAAAACCTCCCGGCGAACGGTAGCTTTGGCCGGCTCGGATGGCGAAACTTTCGTAATGCTTGTTCTCCACCTCAACCCCGAAAGCCTTCATCAACGCCAAGGTGATATCGATGTAGGGTTTGGAAACAAGATTGCCCTCGATCTCCAGCACCACCTCGCCATCCGCCAAGGGCGCTGCCATCAACATCGCTGTTAGAAATTGGGACGACACGCTTCCATCGATCTTCGCCCGGCCACCGGGCAGGCGCTTGCCCCGGATCCTCAGCGGCGGATAGCCCTCGTTCTTCTCGCACACAAGATCCGCCCCCAATTGCCTCAAGGCATCTAACAAATGGCCGATCGGGCGTTCTTCCATCCGTGGCTCCCCCGTCAACAGCACCTCGACGGGAGAGAGTGCGAGCGCCGCAGCCAGCGGCCTCATCGCCGTGCCCGCATTGCCCAGGAAAAGCTCAGTGACTCCTTCCGCAGAAAACGCCCCACCCAGGCCCCGCACTCTGCATGTTCTCCCGTCTTCACTGAGTGAAAACTCCACTCCCAGAAGTCTCAGACCCGCGAGCATGTGCTCGACATCATCGCTGACGAGCAGATTGCTCAGTTCGGTTTCCCCTTCGGAAAGAGCTGCCAGCAGCAGGGCCCGGTTCGAAATGCTCTTGGAGCCCGGCAGATGGATCGTCCCGGAAACATGAGAAATGGGTTCAAGAGTCAGCGAAGTCATCGGTCAGCGGAGCCTCCGAAAAGCAACCGACATTTGCAAGTCGGACCGAATCCTGCCTGCTCCCTTGGAAGAGAAGCCAAGCCCGCTCAAAAAAGCTCACCCAGATGCTCGGCGCTGGTCTGACCTAGGAGCACGAATGCCCGATTATCTTGCTCCCAGCTGGCCACGGCCCAATCACCGCTCTGCTCGAATTGAGGCCGACCATCGCTTGGCAAAGAACCGGAAACATCCTTGCGGCGGAACACAACGAGATGAACAACCTCGTTCTCGCCCCGCTTGAAGCAGATGATCGCACCTGGCTTCCCATCGATTTCGATCACGCGACAGCCAAGGCCTGGAATCTTTTCGAGCCCCTCCGGGATGCACCCTGACGGGCAGGCTCTTCCCGATTTGTGGATGAACTCAAACAAGGTGTCGTGGTCCGGATTCTTGAGGTCCAACGCGAACTCGGGAGACTCCAGAGCCGCGATCGCCTCGGACTGAACGAAGGATACTGGTACTGCAGAACCTCCATTCTCGAGACCCGAATCGACGCTGCTATCGCCTGTTGGCGGCTGCTCCGACTGAATGACAAGAGCCAAAGCGATTCCGGCAGCTGCCGCAAGCGGCACTCCAAAGCGCCACCATGACGACCCACGTCGCGATCCCGCCTTCGGAGCGCTTTGTTCCATCGCCGCCAGAATCTCATCTCGCATTCCCTCCGGTGGTTTCACGGTCGCCAAGGCACCAATGAACGAGGCATCGATTTTGTCGGCCTGAGGCAAATCTCCACGCTCCGCGGCAAGGCCCGCGAGGATTTCCTCACGCAGACCATCAGGGAGCGGAAGCGTTCCCAGCACCTCCGAAAAATCGGCGTCCAGCGCACGCTCCTTCGCCAGCCATTCGCCGAGATCACGATCAGCAGCCGCAAGTTGCAGCGCTTCGGCAAACTCCGGATCGGCGGCATCGGAACCGCCGGGACGGAAACACCTTAAAATAAATCGAGCTTCTTCCTTATCCATGGCTCTTCAAGGTTCCGGGTTTCATTTGCAAAAGGTTCTTCGGAGCACTCGCAGGCTCCGCAGTCATCCGGCGGCGGATCATCTCCTTCGCCCGGGAAATCCGCGACATCACCGTGCCGATCGGAATATCCAAAATCTCAGCGATCTCCTTGTAGCTGTGCTGTTGGAGATAGAAGAGGGTGATCGGAGCGCGGAAAGTCTCCTCCAAGTCACCTAGTAGTTCGAGGGCCCGCTGCCCGTCCATCTGCCGATCCGTTTCGTCCTCTGAAGACTCCAATCGGCCGGCAACCGCCTCGGTCAGTTCCTGATCACTGAAGCGCTTGGACTTGCGAGCATGAGAAAGAAACTCACGATGAAGCGTGGTAAAGAGCCAGGTCTTCGCTCGCGAACGCTCCCGCAACTGATGCCCTTTCTGGGCCCAGATGCAAAAAGTCTGCTGAACCAGATCCGACGCCGTGTCGGGGTTCTTCGCCAGCGACATCGCAAAGCGATACAACGCCTGATAATGCGCATCAACCAGTTGCTCGAATTCACTCATCAACGTCCCTGAGAGCCTTAGCCCCCGGGAATATTCCCGCGATGAGAAAAATTCTGCAAAAATCCCTCCGCGATCGCCTCAGCGATTGCCGGGAAACTCGATGACGTTGCTTGGCAGCGATCGCCCTTTGTGGTCCCCGCGGGTGTTGCGGTCCATCAAACGGGAGGCGAGCTCCAAAACTTTGCGAAGATCAGTGTGACTCGGTTCCTTCGGTGGGAAGGCAATTTTTTTTACGGCCTGTCGGCTCATGGTCTTTGTAAGGAGGGGTTGGGTGAGAACCACTCCCGTCTCGGCCTGACCTTGGGGGGCACGGGCTGGACCATCCGGGTGTGTATGGGTGGGACGCCGGATAGTCAACATTACCCACATTACAAGGCAAGGCATAAATCGCTGATTCGTAGATACTTTTGTTCACTTAAATATCTTAGGTTCCTAGTAATTCACTCTTATTAACACCTTAATGACCGGATTTCCCCACCGGCATTCTTTCGTAACCCTTTGATTGAGCGTTCCCCACGCATTTCGATCCGGTAGCCCAAAGCTGCACCAACCTCGTTTCCACCCCAGGCTTTTCGAAGGAGTCAGGGGATTTCGAGGACCAAAAAAGATCTAAAAAATTAGGCCTGGATGCCTACAAACTCCCCAAGCTCGAAGATCCCCAAGTCATCTCCCGGACAGCTTGCGGGCTCTGCTGAGACTTACCCTGACCCGATTCTTTCCCTGACTTGATTGACCTGAAGAAAGCACCCGCGATTTGCCTTGACGGTCCAAACGCCCCGTGCATTCTTCGCCGCCCGTTCAAAACGAACCCCTTTTTATCATGGCTAGAGTTTGCAGCATCCGAGGAAGCCGAGTCCGCTCAGGCGGAATTATCAATCGTTCAGGTCTCGCCAAGAAAAAGGGCGGTATCGGTCGTCACGTTACCAAAGTGGTCAAACGCAAGGTAACCCCCAACCTGCAGAGCAAGCGCATCTGGATTCCTGAGGAAAACCGCTGGGTGCGTCTGACGCTTTCCTGCCGGGCACTGAAGACGATCAACAAGAATGGTGCTTACGCCACTCTCAAAAAGGCCGGGTTGATTTAAATCAGCCCCCGATTCCAACATTCTGACAAGCGGCCCGGAGGAACCTCCCGGCCGCTTTTTCGTGCCCGCTCATCCGACCACCACCGGCACCAGCACCCCATCCTTCATGCCGTGAATCTTCTTTTTGTCGGCTGGGACGATGGTCGCCAGGCATCCTCCCAATTCCGTCCGCCCGTCGTCATCCGTGAAGTAGTAAGGACAGAGCCTTACCCGTCCCTTCATGATTTCAACGGTGCCATCTTCTCGGAAAACCGGGTGCTCAATGACCCTCGTCTCACGAAACTCCTGCATCATCCACGGCTGCTGTTCGAAGTCCTCCAAGGCCGCTTCGAGCCGCGTCTTCCATTCGTCCTTTGATAAATCCTGACCGACGAAGACACCGCGTGATCCCCACGCTGTCTCGTGAAATCCGCTGATCTTCAAAACCAGCTCCCGCTCCTTCTGACTGAAGTTCGCCACCTCCGCCCATGAATTGACATCCAGTTTCGGCAAGGCGGCCTGTGGCGGCAAGGGTGAGGGATCGACGATCCAGCCAAAAGGCACCAGATCACGAATTCGGTCCAAATGACTGCCGCGCATCATCTCCTCCCAGACCGCTCTCAGCGCTGGAGTCCAGAGAAGAGCCAGCCAAATCTTGTCCTCGAGGTGAGGCTTGCAAGGCGGGCTTAGCTTGAGCCCATCGGATGCCGAACGTTCCGCCAAGCTTCTCGCCATCGGAATTGCCATCCAATCGAACCACTCGAAAAAGCGGTAGAGAGCCTTTTCATCCGCTTGATACGCCTCGGCGTCGGAAACCTCCCGCCCTCCGCCCGCCTGCGCTACGAGCCATTCCATTTCGCGACGGTAATCCGTGGCCTCCTCAGAGATCAGAACTCTCCCCCCCTCGTCGAGAATTGACGAGAAGCCCTCGACCATCCCCCGCGCTCCCCCGGCGACCTCATAACCAGCATCAGCGTAGAGCTGCGAAAGCCACGCAGTGATCCCCAAGCCACCCGGCACGGCATCCAGCTCAGTCAGCGAAAAACCCTTTTCACCCAGCAACAAATCAGGCCGGATGATGCGAGGAAAGACGTCACCCAAAGCGGCTTCGCGCTGAAGATCCACCATCCACGTTGGCTTCCCGGTATCCAAGATCTCGGCAATCCAAGCCGGTAAACTCCCGCTCGCGCTGCGACGATAAATGGCATCGCAGGTCCGCTGGAATCGAGCCAGGGGATGACCGAGGCCCTTGATGAATCTCATCTCACCTTTCGACAGCGTCAATGGCTCTGGCGAGTAGCGCCAGCCGCCATCGTAGAGACCGCCCTTCGGCAAAGCCGCGTGGATTTGCGATAATTCAAGACTCATGACATTGAACGCAAGGCCCCACGGATCAATTCTTCCGTGCTTGCTCCGGGAACCTCATCAAGCATTTTCCGCACCGCTTTCCGGGCATCCACCTGCTTGTAACCCAAAGCCACCAAAGCCAACTCCGCATCCGCCGTTGTCGGAGCCATCGTGCCACTTGCCACCTCGGCCCAGGTCTCGGCCACCCCAACCTTATCTTTAAGCTCAAGGATGATCCGTTCCGCCGTTTTCTTGCCGAGCCCCTTGATTTTCGAAAGCTCCACAGCCTCCCCACCCGCCACACAGGCCTTGAAGCGACCCACCGGCATGCCGCTCAACACCGCCATCGCAATCACCGGGCCGATTCCGCTCACCCTTTCGATCAGTAGCAGAAACACATCGCGCTCCTCCTCAGTGGCAAAACCATAGAGCACCTGCGTGTTCTCACGCACATGAAAGTAGGTCCTCAACTCAAGCACCTCACCAAGCACCGGATTCAATTGATCGACACTCGAAACCGGCACCAGCACCTCGTACCCGACCCCACCGACATCCAGCACCAGACGATTCGGAAAACTCTCCCATACTTTTCCCCGCAGCCTGACGATCATTGGGCCGTAGCTTGCCGCGCACCCGCCCTCCGTCAATTCCGATCACCTACCAATCGCCAGAGGGCGATCAAGCTAAGGGGAAACCAACTCCTACTGAGCACATTCTTGGACCAGGATGGATCGGATTTTGGAGTCATCGTCTGCGATCAACGGCCAGCACTTGGCCCAATCACGATCAAAAACCTGATGATTTCTGAATCTCATTGCCTACATCCTTTTGATCCTATCCATCCTGGTCCGATCCTTTCCTAGCTTGATCGCCCCGGCAAAAATTTTCGGAACTTTTTACTTGAAATTTAAGACATGTTAAATTTCTATAGTATTTCTTCATCCCGGGCTTTTTTGCGGTCGCTTTTCTAGTATCTTGCTGCTATGATACAACCGTTATGGCAACCACCACGAAACGCACTCGGTTTTCACGCCGACTTCCCGATCATGTCACTGATGAACTTTGCGTCGTCCTTGCGGAGGACAAAGTCTTTGGTTTCAACGACCTGTTTGAGCGCGTCTTCGAGAATCTGAAAGTTCGCAACGCCGTCAGCGGCGGCGAAGAAATGCTTCGCCTCCGGGCCTATGAGAAGCTTCAGAACCTCGTGACCCGCGGCTTGGTCGAAAAGCTCGGTAAGGAATATAAAGGAACTGACCGCGTTCACGAAGCCTCCTCAGAGTGGCTCGCGAAGCAGGCTCAGGAAGATTGATTCCAAAAGAATCTGCTCTTTTCCCTTAACCCGCCCCGGACTTAAAAACCCGCGGCGGGTTTTCTTTTGCCACTGAACATCGCGAGATTCCACTCAAGTCCCCCGAAGTTCCACTATCTTATCGCTTGGCACCCGTCCTCCGGCCGCTTATCACCCCCCTTGTTCCGCCAATGATCGATCAATTCCTTCCCGTCTTTTTCCAGATTCTGGTCGCCTCCGGATTCGCGGTTGTCGCTCTGACCCTCAGCGTCGTCCTCGGAAAATCGGCAAAAACCAACGCCACCAAGGACTCGGCCTACGAGTGCGGCATGGTGCCGATCGGTGAAGGTGCGCCTCGGTTCTCGGTGAAGTTCTATCTGGTCGCGATGCTCTTCGTGATCTTCGATATCGAAGTCGTCTTCATGTATCCGTGGGCGGTCCAGTTCCGCGACCTCGTCGCAGGCGGCAATGTGGTCCCACTTCTCAGTATGGCGAGCTTTGCAGGGATTCTGGCATTCGCCTATGTCTACGCCCTGCGCAAGGGAGCGCTGAGCTGGAAGTAAGCAAGGGTCACCCTCACCCCCGCCGGGCTCTAGCAGAAAGCGGAGCCTGAAGTTCCTTCGCTCTCGCCCGGGCCCTCACTCAGATGTCTCGACTTCCGGTGCATCATCTTCAGAAATACCGCTTTCCGTGTCCTCGTCATCCGCATCTGCATCCGGAATGACTCGAGCAATATCCTGAAGCTTCTCACCTTCATTCAGGCTGAGTAGTTTGACACCCATCGTATTTCGGCCCGCTTCACGAACCTCTGAAACACGGATTCGGATCGATTGGCCACCCGAAGTCATCAGCATGAGCTCGTCCTCTTCCCTAACGCTCACCGCCCTGACCACTTCGCCAGTCTTCTCGCCGACCTTCATCGTGATGATGCCCTTACCACCGCGCGATTGGCTCCGATAGTCATCAAACGGCGTCCGCTTGCCGATCCCCTTCTCAGAGGCCACAAGAAGCGTCGAATCTTCGGAAACAATGGCCAAGCCGACCACATAGTCTCCCTCACCCGGCTTGATCCCTGCAACTCCGGCCGTCGCGCGGCCCATCGCCCGCGATTGCTCCTCGGGGAATCGCAGGCTCAGACCCTTGCGGGTTACGAGGATCGCCTCGTCCTTGCCGGAAGTCAGTCGCACATCAATCAGCACATTTCCCTCTTCAAGGCGTATCGCTATGATGCCGTCTTTGCGGTAATTGCGGAAGTCATTCAGCGGTGTCTTCTTCACCTTGCCACTGCGCGTGGCAAACAGCACATAGCCCGCATCCTCGCGGAAAGTGATGTCATTGCCATCCTCATCAACCGCTCGCTCAAGACGAAGTACCGCTGCGACACTCTCTTCCGCCTGAAGATTGAGCACATTCTTGATGCTCCGACCTTTCGCCGAGCGAGACGCTTCGGGAATCCCGTAGACGCGCTCGACATAGACCCTGCCGGTGTTGGTGAAGAACATCAGGTAGTCGTGGGCCTGGACCGAGAACATCTGCTCGACGAAATCCTTCTCGTCCTCGTCCTTCGGATTGCGGGTCTCCATCCCACGCACGCCTTTTCCTCCGCGTGCCTGAACGCGGTACTCGCTGGCCGCTGTCCGCTTCACATAGCCACGATGGCTGAGCGTCACGATCATGCCATCGTTGGCAATCAGATCCTCGATCGCAATCTCGCCCTCATCCGGAAGAATCGGGCAGCGCCGCGGCGTCCCATACTTTTCCTGAATGGCCCGCAGTTCCTCCTTGATGATCGCGAGCACGCGAGACTCCTTTTCAAGGATGTCCATGAAGTCCTTGATCTCCTCGATGATGGCATCGTACTCGCCCTTGATCTTGTCCTGCTCCATCGCCGTGAGCTGATAGAGGCGGAGTTCGAGGATCGCATTGACCTGGCGGTCGGTGAATTCGTAGCGATCGCCCTTGATGCTCGGCTGGCTGCGGATCAAAACGCCCAAACGCTCGGCCGTGGCAATGGAGAAGTCGTAGGCCTTGAGCTTCTCGCGCGCCTCCTCACGGTTCCTCGATTCGCGGATGATCTTGATGAAATCGTCAAGGTGACCCAAGGCCAGCAGGAACGCTTCGAGGTTCTCCGCACGGTCCTCCGCTTTCTTGAGCAGGAAGCGGGTCCGACGGATGACGACCTCACGCCGATGGTCAATGAAGGCATCAAGGCAATCGATCACCGACATCTGTTTCGGACGACGCTCGTGAATCGCCAGCATGTTGACCCCGAACGAGGTTTCCATGGCCGTCAACTTGTAGAGCTGATTAACGACCACTTGCGGACGGGCCTCACGCTTCAGCGTGATCTCGATTCGCGTCTCCTCATCCGAGAGGTCACGCATCCCGGAAATATCCACCAGCACCTTCTCCCTCACCAATTCGGCAATGCGCTGTTGCAGCGTCGCCCGGTTCACCCCGTGAGGAACTTGCCGGATCGTGATCGTCGAAGTGCCTGAGGCATTCTCTTCGATCTCCATCGTACCTCGGATCTTCACGCTGCCACGACCGGTGCGGAAATAACTGTCGATCCCCTTGAAACCCCGAATCTCGCAGGCCGAGGCAAAGTCTGGGCCCTTGATGAATTCCTTGATGCCCTCGACAGAAATCGTCGGGTCATCGATGCGGGCACAAACGCCGTCGATTACTTCACCAAGATTGTGCGACGGAATGTTTGTCGCCATGCCCACAGCGATCCCCGTCCCGCCATTGACGAGCAGGTTCGGAATCGAAGCAGGAAGCACCACGGGCTCCACCGAGTTTTCATCGTAGGTGATCTGGTGGTCGACCGTCTCCTTTTCGATGTCGGTCAGCATGGCCGAACCCATCGGCGTCATCCGGGCTTCGGTATATCGCATCGCGGCCGGTGCATCGCCTTCCACCGAACCGAAGTTACCCTGACCATCGACAAGCGGCTCACGCAAGGTCCATGGCTGAGCCATGTTGACCAAGGTCGGATAAATCGCCCCATCACCGTGGGGGTGATACTTACCCATCGTCTCACCGACGATACGCGCACACTTCAAATGCGGCTTGCCCTGGGTGAGCGAAAGGTCGTGATGCATCGCATAGAGCAGGCGTCGCTGCGATGGCTTCAATCCATCCCGTGCATCGGGAAGGGCTCGGGAAATAATGACCGACATCGAGTAGTCCAAAAAGGACTTCGACATTTCGTCGGCAACGTTGATCCACTTGATCTGTTCTTCAGACATCTTTTGAAAAATTGGTTTCTACTATCCTCGATTCCTCAGACATCGAGGTTCTGGACGTTCAGGGCATTGTCCTCAATGAAGCGCTTGCGAGGCTCCACGATGTCGCCCATCAACACGTCGAACATCGTGTCCGCTTCCAGTTGATTTTCCTCATCGAGCCGCACTCGCAGCAGCTTGCGGGTCGCAGGGTCCATGGTGGTTGAATAAAGTTCCTTGGCATTCATTTCACCAAGGCCCTTGAATCGCTGAATTCGCATCCCCCGACGCCCGATCTCAAGCACCCGATCAAGGATCTCGAATAGATTGAACACCGGACTAGGGTCCGCGTCCTTGCCGTCTCCTTCGATCAGTTCGTAGATCGGTTCATCATCGGAAAAGAAAGGATCTGTCTGAACCCCGAACTCACGCAGACGTTCCAAAAGCTTCGAAATGGCAGTCGCCTCGTGGAGTTCATACTTCACGGCACGGCGTGGCATGCTGCCATACTTTTCCTTGATGGCCGCATCTTCCTCCTCGCTCAACTCCTCATTGAACAAGCGCAGATCGCGGTTTCCGGCTGAAAATGACAGCACTGATCGCTCGTCGGCAAAGTAATGAATGTCTTCAACATTACCTTCACGAACCCGGACCAGATACTCAGGCAGTTTGCCATCGACGGAGGCCTCCAGCAAGTCCCGGAAAGTCCCGCCATGACCCTCCAAAGCCTTCGTGTAACGCGTCATCTGCGCCAGTACATCGAGCACGCTCTGAAGTAGATCGCTGGCAACAAACTCCTGGGTTCCGGGCTTTTGCAAGCGCACGTCATCCGATCCCAGTGAGATCAGGATCTTGTTCAGTGCCGCATCGTCTGCCACGTACTCCTCCCGCTTCTTGCGGGTGACTTTGTAAAGGGGCGGCTGGGCGATGTAGAGGTAACCCGCCTTGACCATCTCCGGCATGTGTCGACAGAAGAAGGTCAACAGCAGCGTCCGAATGTGGGAACCATCCACATCGGCATCGGTCATGATGATCACCTTGTGGTAACGAACCTTCTCCAACTTAAAGGCACCCTCCTGGTCACCATCGCCGATACCCGCGCCAATCGCCGTGATCATGGCTTGGATTTCCTTGTTCTGAAGAGCTCGATGAAGACGTGCCTTCTCGACATTGATCACCTTGCCTCGCAAAGGAAGAATCGCCTGGGTCGTCCGATTTCGGCCGGACTTCGCAGAGCCACCGGCCGAGTCTCCTTCCACAATATAGATCTCTGACTTTGCCGGATCACGCTCGGAACAATCCGCCAACTTGCCGGGAAGTCCGCCGCCGGAGAGCACCGACTTTCGGACGGTCTCGCGCGCCTTGCGGGCCGCATCCCTCGCACGTGCGGCGTTGACCGCCTTGTCGATGATCGTCTTGGCCAGGTTCGGGTTCTCGTCGAAGTAGGTCTGCAGACCATCGTAGACGATCGAACTCACCACCCCTTCGATCTCCGCGTTGACCAGTTTGTCCTTGGTCTGGGAACTGAAGCGCGGATTCGGCATCTTGACGCTAATCACGCAGACGATGCCTTCACGAACATCGTCACCGGAAAGTGCGGGATCCTTATCCTTGAGAATCTTGTTTCCTTTGGCGTACTGATTGATCGCGCGGGTCAGAGCACCACGGAAACCGGTAAGGTGCGCTCCCCCGTCGGCGTTCGGAATCGAATTGGCGAAACAAAGGATCTGATCGTTGTAGCTGTCGTTATACTGAAAAACGACGTCAGCGAACACGTCGTCCTTGGCGATCTTACCGTCATAGTCGACTTCCACTTTTCGCTTGCCCCTGAGGATGACCGGTTCGGCGTGAACCAGCGTCTTGTTCTCACCCAACTGGGCGACAAATTCCTCAATCCCTTTGGCATAGTAGAAGGTCGTCTTCTCGGCGCTCTCCGGTCGTTCGTCTTCAAGTTCGATCGTCAGCCCCGGATTGAGGAAGGCCAGTTCGCGCAGACGTTTGGCAAGTCGATCGAATTCGAAATCGATGGTGTCCGTGAAAATCGTCGCATCGGGAAAGAAGGTAATGCTGGTCCCCGTCTGCCCGACAGGCACCTCGCCAATGACTTCCAAAGGCTTGGTCGTCTTGCCACGTTCGAAAGTGATCGCATGAACCTTTCCTTCACGGCGGACCTCCGCCTTGAACCAGTCGGAAAGCGCATTGACGCACTTGGCACCAACACCGTGAAGGCCCCCTGAATACTTGTAGGCACCCTGGCCGAATTTCCCACCCGCATGAAGACTGGTCAGCACCAGCTCGACTGCGGGAATGCCAAACTTCGGATGAATGTCGACCGGAATTCCACGACCGTCATCGGTAATACTGACCGAGCCATCAACATGGATCGCGATCTTGATCAGATTGCAATAGCCCGCCAGATGCTCATCGATCGAGTTGTCAAGGACCTCAAAAACGCAGTGATGAAGACCTCGGATATCGGGGTCTCCGATATACATTCCCGGCCGCTTTCGCACGGCCTCCAACCCCTCAAGTTTGTCAATCTGCTCGGCACCGTATAGCTGCTCCCCACTGACCTTGGTTTCGGCCTCTTCAGGCTCTTTTGACTCGTCGGACATGAACTGGCTGATCGTCCGAAATGGCGCCGACCGAGGCAAGGCCGATCACCCGAAATTCGGTCCTTTTTTCAAGGCTCTCGAGCCAGCATCAATGAGCTGATTCTTAGCGGCTTCGGGTGACTCGATTGTGAGGGGAATTGCGAACTCCAGCTCCTCGGATCAGACCAGGTCCAGACACTCTTTTTGCCACTTCAACAACAAATCATCAGCACCTTCATCATCACTCATCAGAGTTTCGATGACGGCTCGCGAGGCAATCAACGATGAATCAATTTCAAGCTCCTCGGCCTTGCGATCACGGATGGCCAGCATCTCGTTGACCCGATTCTCGAAATCGCTGTCTCTCCGTCGACGCAGACCCTTGATCTTCTCTGGAAAATCTGTGGGTGCTTGCTTTCCTGCCTTCGACAAGGCGGCTTCAAGTCGGCGACGGCGATCGGACCGAAAGTGACCGGGAAATTCAACCTTCTTGCCGGCGGCGAGGCTGCCGCTCCACTCGAGAAGATTTCGATTCGTCGCCACCATGAAGGAAGGACGATCCCAGCTCTCCGCTTCCCCATCACGCCACTGCCACAAGGCACGAAGATAGTTCAATCCCTTCCTGTCCAAGCGTCCCGATCCCTGAACCCGCCACGGATCCTCCTTCAACTCGTCCCGCTCCAGAACCTTTTGTCGTGCGGCATCGCAGCTCTCCACGAACCACTCGTATCGGCCCTTCTCCTTGAGCTCTTCGACAATCCTCTCCCCCATCGGCAAAAGATAGCGAACATCGTTCAGTGCATACTCCCTCATTTTGGATGATAAGGGTCGCTTCCCCCAGTCGGCCTTCTGGGAAGTCTTGGACAAGACGACTCCAAAATAATGCTCCACCAGATTCGCCAGCCCAAATTTTTGCACACC
This sequence comes from Haloferula sp., assembly GCF_049672945.1. Classification (NCBI taxonomy): domain Bacteria; kingdom Pseudomonadati; phylum Verrucomicrobiota; class Verrucomicrobiia; order Verrucomicrobiales; family Verrucomicrobiaceae; genus Haloferula; species Haloferula sp. The sequence goes on from NZ_JBATWY010000181.1 coordinate 18,592, forward strand.
CAGTAGGCGTGCTCCGATTTGGGTGTCGTAAACGACCGGAGAAATTTCGTCGAATTCCCGGCGCAGCATCGTCATGTCGTAGTCCGCCCCATGCATCCACACCGTCGCCGTGCGGAGAAAGCTGCCGAGAGCATCCATCTGGTCCAGAGCGAGAGGATCAATCAACACCGACTCAGATCCCACAGCAAACTGAATCAGACACAGCGACTCCTTGTAACGATGCAGGCTGTCAGCCTCGGTATCGATGGCACAAACCTCCCCGGGTGACAAAGGGCTCAACAATCGATCCAATCCGTCAGGGGTGTCGATCATTTCGCTTTCTCCAGTTTCCATCTCTCTACGATTCAAGTGGGGGGCAATCAGAGCGGCAGACGGCTTTCCTTACACGAAGTAAGAATCACCCAGCCTGAGACAGTCCGCGATCTTGGACCACAGAAAGCGGGATCCATTCCCCAAACCCTGCCTCAATTAACGAACGGAAACCTCACGGATAGGAATCTCACGGATCAGAGGCAGCGCCAGGAAATCCGCAGGATCGGCCGCCTCTTTGGTCGTGATCACATAAGCAGTATCATCGTTCTGAACAATATCCCAAACCTGATCGTTGGGAGTGATGGTCGAATATCTTTCTCCGCCATCAGTCGAAATCCGATACTGATAGGTAGCCGCACCAAACGGGCGTTTGGCCATCGTAAACGAAACCTTCCCTTCGGTGTCCACGGTAGGTGTCACCACGCTAGCGGGATACATGATAGCCGCATCCGTTGGGTCACCCAAAAGCGCATACTCCTGAACGTTGGTCTGGCCGTCACCATCAAAATCAGCGTTGGCAGATGTAATATTATCCGGCTGGCCCGTCGGGAAGCTAGCGATTCTGTAACCTTGGTAAGAATCCACGAACAGAATCTTAAAGCTGAACAGTCGGGTCGAAGTATCGAATGCAATCGCACTGGTGCCGCGAAAGCGCTGAAAGCGAAGACGAAAGAATGCCTGCTGTCCAAACACATTCTCGGGATTGGCGGGATCCTCGAAACCGCTAAGGAGCGGCGGAAGGATGTATCTCTGTTCGAGAGGGCTATCGAGAACGAGACTCGGTGCTGCGTTCTCACCCTCTTCGCCGGTATCAGGATCAGTGCCACCACTGGGAGGGAAAAGCACCGCATCCTCGTTTTCATCGAGAATACTGATCCTGATTTGGTCGGTCGCTGGAGAGGTGTTGGAAGGATCATTTCCAACCCATGTGACCTCGGTGGTAAGTCGGTGATCCATCAGGTAATTGCCATTGGCGTCATAGATTCCCGAGGTAAACTGGAATGGATTCACCTGCAAATTCAGCGCAGGATTAAGAGCCTCTGGAATCGAAGTGAAGCTGACTGCAATGGGGACGAAGCGCAAAGGATCGCCCAAGCGAGGGAAAACAAATTGGTAAGTACCATAGACGATCTCGCGATTGAACTGCGCAAGGCCATTGGGCCCTGGCGGATAATTGCGCGCAAACTCGTAGATGCTCACATTGTACTGACGCACCGCTACCGTCAGGATGTTGAAGAAAATGATGGAACCGCGATCAACAAAGGGGCCAAGAGGCCGGGGAAGTTCCGATGGAGGAGCCGAGATCAACTGGCAGAGATCCGGCAGGAAGGGTTCGACAAGGATGGCGGGAATCACCTGAGAGATCGAATAGAAGCTCAGGTCGTCCCGCACACCGTCACCATTAAAGTCACCGCTTGCGATGAAACCCGTAGTCCCGATCGGACAGAAAATATAGGGACGGACGATGACGGGAGAAGGGTCATCGACGCATTGAGCAAAGGACACGCCGCCATCACGGAAGCCGACAAACAGATCGCCGCCGCGGAAATCGAGCGCGGCCTGTCCACGCTGCAGGAAGTCCTGACCCGTCGAAAAGGTCAAGATGATCTCAGACGAAGCAGGAACCGCTGACGCGACCAGTGCAAACGCTGATATGAAGAGCTTTGAAAGGGGTTTCATTGCGAAGAAGCTCGTCTTTCCCCCCCTTGGTGACAAGCGTTTTCTCTGTTCTCGAGCCCACCCCTTTGTCGACTTTTCAAGCAATCTAGCGCAATCCTCGAAGAAGAAGCTCGGTATTGCTCTTCGTGGTCCCGAGATTCTTCATCAGCGTCTCAATCGCTTCACCCACAGGCAGCTGAGCCAACTGACGCCGAATATCGACCACTTTGGCAAATTCATCGGGATGGTAGAGCCGATCGTCATTTCGAGTCCCACTTTGAGGGATGTGGATCGCCGGGTAAATCCGCCGTTCGGCCAACTCTCGGTCGAGCCGGACCTCCATGTTTCCCGTTCCTTTGAATTCCTCAAAAATTACGTCGTCCATGCGACTTTCCGTCTCGATCAAGGCCGTCGCAAGCACCGTCAGACTCCCCCCCTCTTCCACATTGCGGGCATTTCCGAAGAATTTTCGCGATTTCTGAAGGGCTGCCGGGCTGACGCCTCCACTTCCAATCGGTCCACCTTGAGACGCGGAATTATGCCCCCGGGCGAGGCGCGTCAAACTATCCAGCAGCAGCACGACGTCCTTTTTCTGCTCAACCAGCCGCCGAGCGCGTTCAATCACCAGATCAGCCACCTGCGCGTGGCGTTTTGCAGGTTCGTCGAAGGTTGAGGCGAAAACCGTTGCGCCAACCGTTTCCTCGAAATCGGTGACCTCCTCGGGGCGCTCATCAAGCAACACCACGATCAGCTCGATTTCGGGATGGTTGGCGTGAATCGAGCGCGCGATTTGCTTGAGCAAAATGGTCTTTCCTCCTCGTGGCGGGGCCACAATCAGGCCTCGCTGGCCCTTGCCAAGCGGCGCGATCAAATCGATCGCCCGCGGACTCAGAAAATCCACTCCCTCCCCTTCGAGGATGATTCGCTCCTCAGGGAAAAGCGGCGTGAGCTTGTCAAAATCCTTGCCTGCTTCGAATTCATCGACAGGCACTCCCTCGATCTCAAGCACTTCGATCGCGCTCAGAAACTTGTCCCGATCGCGCGGACAACGAACCCTCACCTTGACCCGGTTGCCCGGGCGAATGCCGTGATCCTTCAGCAGGTTGCCATTCAGGTGCAAGTCATCGGGTGCTGTTCGGAAACTCCGGGCTGGATCACGCAGCATCGCATAGTTCTCTTTTGCCTGTTCGACGATGCCCTCACCGACCAGCACCGCGCCTTCGCGGGCTTGAAAGGTCAGCAATTCAAAAATCAACTGCGCTTTGGTCGGGGCGATCGGCATGCGACCGGGCACGGCCTCAGCCATCGACTGGAGTTCAGCCAGCGACTTCTGACGAAATTCATTGATGTCGATCACCGGAGCCTCGACGGCGTCGGTTTCAATTTCGGGCGCAGCCGCGGTCTCGGTGTCTGGGGTATCTTCGCTCATAATGGCGTGGAAATGCAGGAAGCGGGTGAGCTGCGATCTCAGTTGATCTCGCGGCCCTTCGTTCCAAAAAACAACATCCGCCCGCCGGATCTTTTCCTCCGCCCCCATCTGGGCGGCTAGAATCGAACGGGCCAAGGCATCGTCGAAGCCGTTGCGTTGCTTGAGACGCTCAAGTTGGGTGTCCCAACTTGTCGCCACCAGGAGATTGAGTGCCTGTCCAAAATCGAAGTCGGTTTCAAACAGTAGCGGAACATCCGCAACGAACAACGGCGAGGAGAGTTTGCGCGCAGATTCCAGCGATTCAAGACATTCCTCCTGAACCCGGGGGTGGAGAATTTTTTCCAGCTGTTCCCGCGCGCCCGAGTCTCCGAACACGATCGCCCTCAGAGCCGACCGGTCCACCCCACCCGCCGGCAATCGGCAAGAGTCCCCAAAAACCGCCGCGACCTCGTTCTCAACTTCCCGATGGGTCTCGAGAAGGGCTCTGACGCAGCGGTCTGAGTCAAAAAAGCCAAGCTTCGGGCAGAGTGCCTTCAGCATGTCGCAGGCGGTCGACTTGCCGCTGGCAATTCCCCCTGTAAGTCCAAGAACGAGCATCTCAGGAAACTAGTGTCGACGCTTGCGACGATCCAGCGGGAACCTCGGATCTGGTTCAAATTGCCTGGAATACTGCCAGCCTCGTTCCATCGAGATAAAAAAAAGCGGGCGGAGGGAAAAACCCTCCGCCCGCTGGGAATAATCAGGAATTGATCACTGGAGCGGTGGCAGGACGCCGTCGACACCACCTCCAAGGTCGCTGACTGGTTCCACCTTGTCCTTAATGTTCCGACCGGTCGCATCGATGATGTTCGCGGTAACGAAGATGATCAGGTTGCTCTTGATCCGGTTCTCAGCACGGCTCTGGAAGAGACGGCCGATGAACGGGATGTCGCCAAGAATCGGCACCTTGTCTTCCACGTTCTGGACGTCTTCACGCATCAGACCACCGACCGCGACGGTGTAGCCGTCAAAGATGGTGAGTGCGGTCGTCACACTGCGCTTGGAGAAGACCGGCATTTCGATCCGGTTTTCCGTGATGGTCACCGTCGTCGGGTTACCCAGCAAATCGGTCGATGGCGACTGAATCGGGCTACCGTAGTTGATGAAGCCTTCGAATTCGACGATCTCCGGAGCAAAGTTCAGGTCGATCACGAAGTTATTGGCTCCAATGTTCGGCGCGATTTCGAGGGTCACACCCGTATTCCGTGTCTCAAAGGACGTCGGAGTCGCGGGAGTCACCGGGAAGCTCTGGCTGCCGCCTCCAACGAGGCCGCCACCGCCACCACCAAAGCCACCACCGACGCTGTTTGGAAGTTCAGGTGGCTCGTATTCGGTAGGATAGATAAACTCACGAATGATCTCGATGGTCGCCTTCTCACCCGAACGGGCGGTCACGCTTGGTGCCGTCATCAGGTCCGAACCCTTCTTCTGGGAAAGACCGCGCATGATCAGCTGCACCTGACCGTCGGAGAACAGACCGGTGAGGGCAAGGATGCCAGGGGCGGGACTTGCCGTTTGAGCCGTCCGGTTCGGATTGTTGAGGATCGAGTTGATGCTGTTACGGGTAATCGCGCCGTCTCCGGAACGGTTACCAGCACCAATGATGTTGGTGACATCAGCACCCGGTGTCGCCGGAATTCCCGGAATGGTCACACCATCCACGGGCGAGATGAAGTCGGCATTGGTTCTGGACTGTCCACTTCCGACGGTGCCACCGCCAAGGAAAGTCGTGTCCTGAGCAATACCGAACGGAGTCACGATCCAGTCGAAGCTGAGTTCGTCCGAATTCTCTTGGGAAACCTCCACGAACTTCGTCGAGATCTTCACCTGCTTCGGAGCAAGGTCCTGAATGCTGGCAACAATCGTCTCAACCATATCGAGGTTGCTTGGCGTGTTGCGCACCATCAGGGTGCTGTTCGCAGAGAAGAACTGAGCCGAAGCATCGGTCGGGAACTTCACACCGTTCGACTTCAGGGCTTCCACCACATTCATCTTCGGCTTGAGTGAACTGCCACCACCGTCGCTAGGAGCGGCAAATGGGTCGACATCTCCACCACCACCGTCACCGCCGCCACCTTCGCTGATGCGGGTGACGAAGTCAGGTGGGACATTGAAAGTCCGGGTGAAGAGATCCTCACCGGTTTCGGTCGCTGGCTTGATGGTGACGGCGAAATCGTCAACCGACCAACGCAGGCGGGTCGCCTCGCAGATGTAGTTGAGCGCTTCAGCAAGCGGCACGTTGCGCAGACGGAGTTCGTTGATACGGGCGGTGCCGACATCAGCTGAAGCTCCACCATCAGCACTCAGACCATCATCACCACCACCTGCACGAGGCTTGCGGATGACAAAGTTGATGCCCTTCCTGTCAGGGTCCATTTCCCAGGTGTCGAGCTCGATCGAGCGGACACGAAGGTAATCGATGGCTTCCTCGACCGAGGTATCCTCAAAGTCGATGATCGGAATAATGATGTTCCTAAGCTTCTGGAGAATCAGTGTCGCTCCGACTGAAGTGGTGGCCGGACCGCTGGTACCGATATCGATCTGTGGCTCATCGGGTGGCACGGCCAGTTCCCATGCACGGTCAACCTGCATCAGCAGCTCAGCGCGAGCTTGATCGTAGGCAGCGCGGTAATAGTCGGTCTTGGCGGCGTTCACACGCTCGAGTCCACGGCGGGCGGCGGTGTTGTAAGGATCGATGCGAATGACCTTATCATACTCCTCCTTGGCCTGATCATATTTGCCGAGATCAAAGGCACCCTCAGCCATGTAGAGTCCACGACGGACAGCGTCGACATCCTGGGTGTGTTCGTAAGTAAGCGCCGGGTTGGTCCGAATCGGATCATCGAGCCACTCCGACTTGGTCTTGGCGGCGATGTTGTCGGGATCAACTTCAAGCACGGCGTCGACCAGTTGATGGGCCTCATCATACTTGCCAGTGCGGCGATACTGTTCAGCCAAGGCGACCGACGCATCACCAAGCGACTTCTTGAGGAAGTCCCGGCGATCCTGAAGAAGCGGTGCGTCCGGAAGGATTTGAAGCGCTTCCGAATACTTGTCGTAGGCTTCCTTGTAATCGCCACTGGCGTAGGCTTCACGGGCTTCGTCACGGAGACGATCGGATTCGGCGACCTGTTGCTGGCGACGGATCATTTCCTTCTGGGCAAGGCTGCTGTAGCCACCCGAGGAATATCCCTCACCTGCATTGGCCACGGTCATGGCGACCGGCATCACGGAAGCCGCCGCCAGAAGGCCGGCTAGAGTGGTGCGATAGGAATGCTTTGGCGTTTTTTGCATGGTTGAGAAGGGGTTTTGCCGATCATCCCGGCATTTGGAAAGCGTTTTCTTTGAAGCTGTCACAGTGTTTACTTGGTAGTTTTCATGTCCGGGAGGCCGCCTTTGGGGATGGTGACCGACTGAGTTTTTCCTTCCTCATCCAGCCATTCGACGACGATGGACTCGGGAGTGACTTCCTTGAGGAGGTAAGTTTTCTCTTCGGCTGTTGGAGGCAGTGCGAACTTCGTCCGCTCCTCGACCTTGAACTCCTGACCACCCATGCCGAGGGCCTGGAGATCGAACACTGCGGTGCGGTCGAATTGCTGGAAGTCCGCACGCTGGGCGTTTGGAAGGCGATTTGGCACTTCGTAACGCAGACCCAACTTATTTGGCTTCTGGTCTTCGAAAATTCCGTATCTCAGAGTCTGGTCAATTCCAATACGCTCATTTTTCTCGGTCCGCTCTTGTATCTCGATGAACTTGAATCGGTTTTTCATCGGCTCTTCTGCGAAGAACAATTCACCCGGCTTAAGCCCCTTGTCGAAGGCGACCCGATTCTTCGGCCCAGGCTCTTCCGGCAAGGCACCCGTCCTCAATTTCGGGATCCAAGCCCCGCCGGATTCGAAGCCGAATTCCACACGCCATGGCTCGGACTCATCCTTCACGTAGGAAAGTTTGGCCACCAGTGGTGGGTGACTCTTCGAATCGCCCGGATTGGTGTTGGCTTCAAACTCCTCAATGTTGGAAAAGCCATCTTCGTCATCGTCCCGCTGCGGGGAATCCGCGAACTGAGGTGACACATTGTACTTCAACCACCAAACATTCGGAATCGGCGGATGCACGTCGGGACTCGTCACCAGATCAACCGGATTGTTCGGATCGTCCCGGTTGGCGAAAAGAGGAACACCGATGAAAAGATTCACCTCGCGCTGACCCCCTTCGAGCTTGTCAGAAGGAATGGTGCCGACATCGAGGGTCCGGTCGCCGGTGCGCGAGGAAACCGTTTCGGTCACCAGCATTCCCCCCTTGATTTCGGTTTCCGTTCCGTGCGTGCCGCTCGGATTGCTGCTAAATTCCTCTCCCACCGCACTCGATTTGGACATGCCCAGATAGACAAGTCCCCCAGCGGCCACCACGGCGACGCCGAGCAGGATCTTTTCAATATTTTTTGGAGCTTTTGACATGGATTACAAAGGGTTCAGCCTTTCGGGAGAGGCTTGGGATCAAGAAACTGGATGACATCGATTCGCACGAAAACCTCGGTCAGTTCGTCGCCAAGGACCTGCTTGAGAATCTGACCGCTGTCTGAAGGTCCTGCCGGCTCTGCGGGAGTCTCTTCAGCGGCGACTTCCTCTTCCGCTGCGGGCTCTTCTTCGTCAGGGAAGGTAAAACCTCCGTCACCGAAAGGGCTCGCATCCGCAGCGGCGGCCGCCTTGGGCACCTCGAAGCGTGCGTCCTTGGCATTGGGTGCCGTGGTCCGCTCATTTCGAATGCGGATCACACGAACGACGTAGGCGAACTTGTCCGAATCATCGATAGCGCTCAGGAAATCCCGCAAAGAGGATTCGCGGCCAGTGAAGGTGATCTCGATCGGATGCTGCCGATAGGAGCGACCTTGCAGATCGACCTTCTTATTTGACTCCTCGGGAAGTTCCGGGCGGTAGATGTTGGTGACCTTTGCGACCCTTGCATTGGCAAGCATGTCAAAGAGTTCCTCGAAAGCCTGCAACTGATAGAGAAGGACGCCGGTATTCTTCTTATTGACCGTCTCACGGGTATAGATGCCAAGACCCAGATGGGCGTCCGCCGGCATTTCGGTTTTTGAAGCCTCGAACTTGTCGACCAACTCATTGCGCGCCTTGCGCAAGGCATCACCAAAGACGTCCACACCCACGTTCTCGAGCTTGGTCGCCCGATACTTGTCAAAAGCCTTTTGCAAGCCATCAACGGAGGCGCGGTATTCCGACACAGCCTTTTCCTTGGCGGCGACATTGGCGGAGTCCGGATAAGCCGGCCCCTTGGTCAGTTTGGAAATCTCCGAGGCAGCGGCATCATAGTCCTGCTTGGCAGTCTCGTATTTTCCGGAGCTGGAGATGCCCCAGTAGGCCAGACCTCCGACGAGAACGGCGGTGGTGGCCCCCAGGATGATGGGAAAGCGGTTTTCTTGAAAACTCATAATCTAAGTGGGTTACTCGAAGGGAACCTCAGTTGAAAGAGGCAGGATGATTTCGAAGGAGGCGGCGAATTGCCCTTCCTCTGGAGCGGCATCCAGTCGAGGGACGAGTTGCTTGTCCTCGAGCGGGACCTGCTTGCCTTCCCTCTCGACTGTAAAGCGGTAGTGGCTGTTTGCACCGGCATTCTCCCGCAGCTTGTTGAGCAGATCGTAGACGACGTTCGATTTCCGCGGATTATCCCGCCAGAAACCCTTGATTCTCACGGCATTGGCAACCTTCTTCACCGGATTGTTTGGATTACCTCCACCGATATTCTCGAGCGCCGAATTACCAAAGGCGATCCGTGCGAAGTCGGGTTTGACGATCGTCTTGCCGGGCGCCTGCTCATTTGTCGGATTGTAATTGGCGAGTGGCTCGTAATCGACGATCCACGCTGCGTCGCTGGCAAAGCTCGCCTTGAGTTCCTGAAGCGCATCGAGCCAGAAGGTCCGCTGCTTCTCAATTTGGATGTACTCGTTGGCAATGTTCCGGAGCTGATCCTCCTGCTTGCCCAGTTGGTTGAGCTTGCCTGCCGGGCCTCTGAGGCTATCGGCCTGGCGCTCCATGTCTTCCTTCTTTTCGTTCGCTGAACTGGCAGCACTCATCTGGAAGAAACCCCACGCACCCGTGCCGAGCACGAGCAGGGCCGCCGCGGCAATCAGGAACGGCTTGCGCTTTTCCGATTCACGCGCCTGCCCGACCTTGGAAGGAACCAGGTCGATGTTGAGCTTGGATTTTCCAATGCCGCGCAACCCGAGACCGACAAGCTCACCCATGGTGTGGGCTTCTTTTGAAAGCCGATCGGTGTCAACACCCTTGCCAATGCTGATGGCCGGAAGTGGATTGAAATAGTCCACCGGCAGCTTCAGCTTCTCTTCGAAGAACTCCTTGGCATACGGAAGGTTCGCCCCTCCACCGGCAAGGAACACGTGCTTCGGCGCACTGCCTCCATGCTGGCTCCGATAGTAATTGGTAGTGCGCGGAATCTCCGTCGCAAGACGGGTCATCGCATTGCGGATGCACATCGCAAGCGCTGCAGTGGACTCATCGAGTGACTCGGTATGACCACCGCCAAGAGCAACCAGTCCATTCTGCGTCTTGTGCGCTTCCGCTTCCGCAAAAGGCACGTTGAACTCCTTGGCAATCGCTGCGGTCACCGTGGCACCACCTGTCGCGGCACTGCGTGTGAAAAAGCGGTCACCCTCGATGTAGAGCAGATCGCTGGTCTTGGCTCCGACATCGATCAGAAGAACCGGGTCGGTGACGTCCGGGTAAGCCGCCCGGAAAGAATTGTAGAGCGCCATCGGTGCCACATCGACTTCGGCGGTGCCCAAGCCGGTGGCATTGACGCTGTCGTTGATGTCTTCCAAGGCATCCCCCTTGATGGCGACGATCACCACTTCCTTTTCGCCACCTGACTCAAGGATCTCGTAGTCCCAGACCACCTCCTCCAAGGGGAACGGCACATGCTGCTGGGCCTCGAAGGTTACCAACTGCTCGATGTTGTCGTCGTCCAGCGGCGGCAGTTTGACAAAACGAATAAAGACCGCCTGACCGGAAATCGTGTAGCGGACCTTGCCCTTGGCCTTCAGGCGGCCAGCGAGATCGGCAATGGCCTGCCGAATGTGGCTGGCTCGTGTGCTTTCAGATGCGGGATCCGCCAGAACGGATTCGGCGTCGTAGGACTTGAGGACGAGCCCGCCTGACTTCGATGGTTCGAAGACGGCCATGCTGATCCGCTGCGTCCCTATGTTGAGTGCGACGGTGGACTGGTTATCTGCCATGATGGGTGAATGAAAAAATTGTATGCGAGCTCGAAAGGGATTTGCAGAACTTATCGCTGCTCCTCGATTTCAGCGTAACGATCCCACCAGAGCATCTTGAACGGGGTTTCGATTTTGTTGAGCAGAGGGAAGCGGCGGGATTGATCGGAGAGGCTCGGGGAATTGGCCCAGTCAGGCTTTCCTTTCGAACTCTCGGCACCCATCGAGCGACCGTTGACCAACACTTCGACCATGACCCGATCAACCGATCCCCTGCTCACGGAGTCGCTACCAGTGACTCGCTTGACGGTATTGGGTGAAAGATAAACCGAGCTGTAAACCTCTTCGTCAATCGGAACGTTGATGTGGGTGACGTCTTTGGTCAGAAGAATGAATCCCTTACCGTCAGGATTTTCGACTGCCACCGACCACTTGACGAGAATCTTGTCGACGAAGCCCGACTTCTTCTCCTCGGCATTGGTTGCCGGAAGCGTGAGGCCCACCTCGAACTCGAGCCAGTCCTTCGGCTTCCAACTTTTCGAGTCTCCCGTCGCCACCTGAGGAGACTGGAGCTTATCGAAGGCGATCTTCCCAATTTGGAGCTGACCCTGTCCAAAAGCAGAGGAAGTGAGCACGGCGGCGGTCGCAGCAGCGACGGCTGCGCCTTTACGAAGCAGAGAAAGTGAGTTTTTCATACAAGTTGAGGTTTCAAGAGAACTAGGGCCTCGTAGCCCGCATTGGCCAGAAGAAAGCCCGTAATCGAAAGAGAAAAATTACCCTTGTATTCACAATGGAAAACTCAGCAGACGACTGACGCGGTTGACAATCACGCGCTCCGAACGCTTCGCTTGCGCCGTGCCCCGCATTCCCATCGACCTCCAGGCTGGTGTTCCTCTCATCGTCGGCAGCTTCGGTGATCTCGAAAGTCTGAACTCCATTCCGATCCACGAAATCCGCGAATCCTGCGATCTGGTCGAGATCCGGCTCGACCTATTGCCTTGGGAGCCAATGGATTTGGAACAGGCGCCCTGGCTTCGGCTCATGGAACTTCCGCTGCTGTTCACCGCGCGCCGGGGAAGTGAGGGAGGCGCCGGCAACCTGGACGCCATGGCCAGAATGACGCGCCTCCGGTCCGTGATCGAGGTGGCTTCATTGATCGATATCGAAGTGGCTTCGATCACGGAGATGCAGTCATTGATCGAAGAACTGGCCGCCAAAGACCTTCCCTGGATCGGCTCCTTCCACAATTTCGCCGAGGCCTCCTGCCCCGATGTACTCTCCGCCCAGCGGATGCTCGCCAGAAATGCGGGAGCCTCAGGCTTCAAAGCGGCCGTCGAACTCGGCTGGAACATGGACCTGCTCGCCCCCCTTTCCCTCTTTCTTCAGCAGGCCAAGGATTACCCGGTATCGCTGATGGGCATGGGGCCGCTGGCACCCGTCTCACGCGTGCTCTTCGCGCAACTCGGCTCAGTCCTGAACTACGGCTACCTCGGCCACACTCCCACCGCCCCAGGCCAGTGGAGCGCCCGCCAACTCAAGGAGGCAATCAGCGCCACCGTCAAAGCCTGACCCCTCAAAAGACGATCTCGAGGCACCTAAAAAAGTGTCAGGTGATAAATCTTGCAATCTCATCCTTGAGTTTCGCGGTTTTCCTGTCGCCCATCTCGAGCTTCTCCCGCACTTCCCTCGCCAAGCGACTCACATACGGTGCGCTCCCCATCGCCAATTCCTCGACAATCCACTTCTGCCTCACACTGGTGCGCTCCATCAGCAGGTGAGCCAAGAGCGCCTTCCTCGGATCGTTCTTGGGCAGTCCCGGCAACACCTTCCTGTCCAGCTTCAAAATCCGAAGACCCTCCTTCACGATCTTCTCCGCAACCTTCAGGTCCAAATCCTTCAACTCGGCACTCGTGTAGCGTTTCCGATCCTTCACCACGGACACCTCCCCATCCAAGCCGGCGATCTTGAGCAACTTCTCCCGAAACGCTTGCTCCCCGAAATACCAACCGCGCCGCAGTGTCGATTGCAGGCCCTGCCCTTCCCAGAGCACCCGCCCGGCCTCATTTGCTTTGCTCCAGTCCACCTGTTGCTCAAGTCGTTCGATGAACTTCCGACGCCCTGCCACCGTGTCCTTCAGTTCACAACACTCGAAGCCTTTCGCTGTTTCCATCCATTCGAAGCGCTTGCTTGGCGGCTTGCGATACTCCCGAAGGCTGGTCCACTCCGCGCTGTCGAACCCATCCGCCTTCCGTAGCAAGCCTGCCCGCACCGGATTCAGATGCACGTAGTCCAGTAATTGCCGGAAATAGTGACCCTTGCGACCCTGCACCACGATCGACTTGTAGCGCCCACCGAAAAGATGACCCCACTTGGCATTCTTCACGTTGAATCGGCGGGTGTAGGTCGTCTGGAACCACTGCATCCCCGCCACGAGATTCGCCTTCGGTGTTTCGAGCACAAGGTGGTAATGGTTGTCCATCAAGGCATAGGCATGCACCCGGATCCCCGTCCTCTTCGCCATCTCTCCGAGGGTCCTCAGAAACATCCAGCGATCATCGTCGCCGTGGACAATGTCCTCCCGACCATCCCCGCGCGCCAAAACATGGTAGATCGCCCCAGGAAATTCGATTCTCGGCCCCCGTCCCATGAGAAGATCGTTAGTCTCCAACGGAGAAAATTGCAAGATTTATTACCTGACACCTTTTTTATTTATGTGACACCTTTTTTACGATCCCATTAGTGATGACGCATGCAATAACCACGTGAATACGACCTTTTCTCCACCTTTTACCACTGTGTGATTCGCCCTCGATCAGAACAGTGAGTTCATCCTCCGAATCGCGGCTCAAAGTCTGTCCTACGCTTTTGCTGACGCCCACTAAACCCATAGCTGTCTTGTCAGAGCATCCGCCACCATCGATGAAACCAGCCCCCCCTCCCCGGAGCCGACCCATGACATTCACAGAAACGCTCCACGAACTTTGCCGCAATCCTCCTTGGTTGGAAATCGTTGCCAACACGGTCAACCTCATCGCGATTGCGCTGGCCACCCGCAACTCGATTCATACCTGGTGGACCGGGATCGCAGGTTGCGCGCTCTTCGGATGGCTCTTTTTCACTGCCCGGCTTTACGCCGACGTCACGCTGCAGGTCTTCTTCATTGCCACCAGCGCACTCGGTTGGTGGCACTGGCTTCACCATCGGGGAAGACGTATCGAGCGCCCCATCACCCGCTCGGATCCCTCCGAACTGTTCGTGACGATCCCACTCGGTGCGCTCGCTTCGATTGGCTACGGCTGGTTACTCCACCGATTCACTGATGCCTATGCACCTTTCATCGATTCGGCTGTTCTCGCGCTCAGTGTTGCAGCGCAACTACTCTTGATGCGTCGCAAGCTTGAGACCTGGATCTTCTGGTTCGTTGCCAATACCGTCATGGTCTTCCTATTCGCCTCTCGCGAACTATGGATCACCGCCTTTTTCTACACCCTTTTCTGGATCAACGCCCCCATCGGCTTCTTTCGCTGGCGACGCGAACTTCTTGGTGATTCCCTCATCCCGTCCGATTCCTCCACTGAGCCTTCCCCATGAAGTCATTCCGCACCGGCCTCGTGGTGGGAAAATTCGCACCACTCCACCTCGGTCACGAACATACCATCCGCACCGCCCTCCAGCACTGCGATCATGTCGTCATCCTGAGTTATTCCCGCCCCGAATTCCCGGGCTACGGACCGTCAAGGCGCGCCGAGTGGCTTGCATGTCGCTTTCCTGAGACGACTCGGATCGTCCTCAGTCACCCCTCGGAGCCGATACCTAACAACACAGAATCGGACCTCACTCACCGCGCCTTCTGCGCCACCGTTCTACAACGAAAAATCGACCTCCCCATCGACGCGATTTTCTCAAGTGAAGCCTACGGCCTGGGTTTCGCCGAAAATCTCGCAAAAAGACAGGGTTCGCCCGTTGCCCACATCTCAGTGGATCAAGCACGAACGATGGTTCCCATCTCCGGCACGGCCCTGCGTGCTGATATTCATGGTCTCCGCCATTTCATGTCACCCGAAGTCTACGCCAGCTTCATCGAGCGAGTTGCATTTCTCGGCGGTGAATCCACTGGAAAAAGCACTCTCGCCGCCGCGCTGGCTGAGGACTTCAAGACAAGCCACGTCTCCGAGTACGGTCGCGAACTCTGGGATTTGAAAAACGGGCGACTCGCATTCGAAGACATGCTTGCAATCGCTCGCGAACAGGTTCGCCGCGAAGAAGCCGCACTCCTCGAAAACGGAACCCATCGCTTCCTCTTCTGCGACACCACGCCACTCACGACACTCTTCTATTCACGTGAGATGTTCGGTCGCGCCGCACCGGAGCTGACGCAACTGGCTGGGCGGAGCTATCACCACCTCTTTCTCTGCGATGACGACTTCCCTTTCTCACAAGACGGCACCCGCCGCGACTCTGGTTTCCGAGCCAAGGGTCAGGACTGGTACCGCGAGCAACTCAGGGAGCTACCACACCAATCGCTTCACGGTCCCCTTCGTTCCCGAATGGCTCAAGTTCGCTCCTGGATCTGTGATTGACTTGAAGGAGGACACGACGTGAAGGCTCACCCGCAATCGCCACCTTCCCGGGCTTGCGGTGACGCTGGGCCGCCCCCAAACTCGCCGCATGCCTGACGAGATCGCACCTTTGCCCATCGAAGATCTCGCGCGTGCGATCGAGGCGGAAGACCAGAGCGCCATCCGCGCCTTGGCGGGTGAAATGCACTATGCCGACCTCGCCCATATCTATCAGGACACGGATGAGGAGAAGCACTCGCTCATCCTAAAAACCATCGGCCCGGTGATCGCGGCCGATATGATCGTCCAGCTCCCCGACTCGATGATCGAGGAGGCGCTCGACTACTTCAGCCCGTCCGAGCTGAAGATTCTCTTCCGCGAACTATCCGACGATGACCGCGTCGACATTCTCCAGGACGTTGGCGACGAGGCACGGCTCCGCTTTCTCGGACTGCTCGGTCCCGAGGACGAGGAACTGACCCGAAGCCTGCTGCGCTACGAAGAGGACACTGCCGGCGGACGCATGACCACCCGCTTCGGCCGCTTGTTCGCCAACATGACGATCAAGGAGGCGATCGACATGCTTCGGCGAGAACAGGAAAGCACCGAAACCCTCAGCCGGATTTTCGTGGTCGATGTCAAAGGCCGGCTCATCGGCCGGGTTCGCTTGCGCGACCTCGCTTTCAACACATGGAACACCCCGATCAGGGACATCATGAAGGAGGTCGGCCCGGAACAACGGATCCTCGCCACCGCCGACCAGGAAGACGCCGCCAACCTGCTCTTGAAGTACGATCTCATCGTACTTCCCGTTGTCGATGAGTTCGGGCATCTGCTCGGGATCATCACCCACGATGATGCGATGGAGATTCTTCAGGAAGAGAGCACCGAGGACATGGAAAAACTCGCGGGCATCGCCGGAGAAACCGTCGAGGAAACCTACCTCCAGGCCTCCGTCGCCACGCACTTCAAACGCCGCTTCGTCTGGCTCTTTTTTCTCGCCCTGCTCGCGATTGCCTCGGGCTACGTCATGATGCGCTTCGAGGGCACCTTGATGAAAATTTTCCTGCTCTCGCTCTACCTGCCGATGGTCGTCGCCGCCGGCGGCAATACCGGCGGTCAGGCATCAACCATGGTCATCCGCGCCATGTCACTCGGTGAACTCATCCCTGGCACCGCCAGCCGTGTCCTGTGGAAGGAGCTTCGCCTCGGGATCTTCCTCGGCTGCACTCTCGGCTGCTCAATCGCCGCGCTTACCATCTTCATTCTCCCAGCCTTCCGCCCCGAGTTGCCCGAGGGCATCACCTTCACTCGCTTTGGCATGACGATTGCCATTGCCCTCGCCGCCCAAATTACCACCTCGACGGTCATCGGAGCCTTGCTTCCTCTCGGCGCCCGTGCCATTCGTCTCGACCCGGCTGTTGTCGCTGCTCCGGCGATCACCACCGTTGTCGATGTCTCCGGCATGGTCATTTATTTTACCATCGCCCAGGCTGTGCTTGGGCTGTGACCGTTTGAAATCATGAAAGAACTAAAAGATGGAATCCGCGCCGAAGTCCGGCTCGACTGGATGAATCGAGTCCACAAAAGGCTACGCGGCACCGATGCGGACAAGCGCTACGCCACCGAAGTGGAAGTCCTGAAGGTCCTCGAAGAACGTGGCTGCCCGAATGTCCCGCGACTGCTTGAAGAACACCCTGAAGAATACTACTTCGTCAGTACCTCCTGCGGTCAGCCGGCACCCAACATATCGGATAAGAAAATCAAACAACTCTTTGCCGAACTTGAACAGAAATATGGCATCCGTCACCTCGACGCCGAGCGCCGCAATGTCACTTACGACCCCCATGAGGGCCGCTTCTGTCTGATTGACTTCGAGCTCGCCGAGATTCTTCCGGACCCCTCCGGGCCAGCGGAAAAAACGACGCTTTAGACCGCCACCAACTGCTCGGGAATACCCAGCGCCTTGCGTTTGCTCGCACGGACACGCTCGGACTCCGACAACCATTCAAGGAAGTGCCCTGCCACATGAGTCACAAGCGACGTGTCTTCGCACAGATCCGGATCGACCCAGGAACTGATCGCCGCATCCTCACAGTGGTCACACTTGCAGATCATCACTTCGCAGACGTTTGGCAAGCCGCGGGCCGAGTCAATGGCACCCTGCCCACAAAGCACCACACCGCCAAGTGAGGCCAGCGCTCGCAGCACCAGAGCATAGTCATTCCAACGCTCATACTCCGGGCCTGCCATTTCAGCCCGATCAATGAGAAAATCACGAACCGCGGGTTCTCCCGCAATGTAGCGAATATCTTCATAGTCGAAGCACCCGAACTCTTCATCCGAATGAAGCGCGGCCTCATTCACGCGTTCGCAGATCTCTTTTTCGATCCGCGCCAGGTCGCAACCACAGGTCGCACCCACGGCCAGTGAAAACGGGGGAGACGACGCCTCACACCATTTGATGAGACGCCCGACCGCAGACAACTGCCGATCATTAGTAGTTTTCATAACGGACTATCCTCTCAGCACCCAAAACCAATTGCAATTCCGCTCTTCAACTATCTGCTCCCGGAGCAAAATCTGCCTGAATTTTGAAAAAAACTGCGAACTCCTGGATCCAGCTCCCCGCCGGAAACCTTGCTGCCACGACGGAGGCCTCGGCACCCGCCGTGCTCGACCGTTCCCGAAGGCGATCAATTTTTAATCAGAATCAGGACCATTCTCGATTAAAAGTTCGGATCCCCGAAGCACCTGCCACCCATTGCATCTAATTGCGGGGAGGCTTCCGCCCATTTCTCCCGGCCAATCGCCCGAAAACCGCCCAACTCCCTGATTGTCGCCACCACACCCCACGTCCATAGTCCCCATCAATGAACGCAACGGCCCATCGACGCCTCCTCAACGACATCGGAACCGTCGACGCTGTCGGCATCGAATCCCGCGTCGCGAAATACTCCACCCGCTCGATCAAGAAGGCCTCAAAAATTCAGGGGCTCAAACTCGCCGCCTCAATGGTCGACCTGACCACCCTCGAAGGCAAGGACACCGCCGGCAAAGTCGCTTCTCTCTGCCGGAAAGCACTAACCCCTCACGCCGGACTTGATGTCCCCCGCCCCGCCGCGGTCTGCGTCTACCCGTCGATGGTTCGTCATGCCGCCAAGCACGTCAAAGGCACCGGCGTCCGCATCGCCTCCGTTGCCACCGCCTTCCCCTCCGGCCAGGCTCCGCTGAAGACGCGCCTCGCCGAGGTGAAGAAAGCCGTCGCCGACGGTGCCGACGAGATCGATATGGTGATCAATCGCGGCGCCTTCCACCAAGGAGAGTTCCAACTCGTGCAGGATGAAATCGCCGCCGTGCTCGAAGCCTGCGGCGACGCCACCCTCAAGGTGATTCTTGAGACTTCCGAACTCGAAACTTACGACAACATCCGCCTCGCTTCCTTTATCGCCATGCAGGTCCTTCGCGAAGGCGACTTCATCAAGACCTCCACCGGCAAGACCTCATCCAACGCCACTCTTGGGAACAATCAGGTCATGCTCGACTCCATCCGCGACCACTACCTCGCCACCGGCATCGAGATCGCCATGAAACCCGCCGGCGGCATCAAGACCGCCAAGCAATCCCTCCAATTTCTCATCGCCGTAAAGGAGACTCTCGGCGACCAATGGCTCTCGAACACTCGCTACCGATTCGGAGCCTCCAGTCTGCTAAACGACCTTCTTCGCCAACTCGAAAAGCAACGCACCGGCGCCTACCAAGCCCCCTACACCTTCACCGAAGACTCCAGTGGTTACTAACAATTGAAGCACTGGCTTTCGTCCACATTCCAAGTAATCCCATCCAAACTTGGCGCCCTTTGCGCCTTTGCGTTTCCAAAACTTTCCACCTCCATGTCCGCCAAATCATCCCGCCCGCAGAAGTCCAAAACCCAGGCCCGCGAACTCCTCTTCGGCGACCTCTGGGAATTCGACCCGGCTCCCGAGTCCGCCTCCCCGCGCATCCTCGACCGCTATCAGCTCTTTATCGGCGGCAAGCATGTCGCCCCGAAGTCCAAGAAGCACTTCGACTCCATCTCCCCGCGCGACGGAAAGAAGCTCACCTCCATCCCCCAAGCCGGCAAAGCCGATGTCGACGCCGCTTTCTCAGCCGCGAAGAAAGCCTTCACTTCCTGGTCAAAGCTCCCCGGCGCCGAACGTGGCAAGTATCTTTTCCGCATCGCCCGCCTCTTGCAGGACCGTTCGCGTGAGTTCGCCGTCGCCGAAACCCTCGACGGCGGTAAGCCGATCAAGGAATCCCGCGACTTCGACCTGCCAATGGCCGCCGCGCATTTCTTCTACCACGCCGGCTGGGCCGATAAGCTCGAATACGTCGCTCCGGGCCGCACGCTCAAGCCGCTCGGTGTCGTCGGCCAGATCATCCCATGGAATTTCCCGATGCTGATGCTCGCCTGGAAGATCGCGCCCGCACTTGCTACGGGAAACACCGTAGTGATCAAGCCTGCTGAAACCACCTCGGTCACCGCACTCAAGTTTGCCACCATCCTCGAACAAGCCGGCCTGCCGCCGGGCGTCGTCAACATCATCAGTGGCGACGGAGAAACCGGCAAACTCATCGTCAATCATCCCGATGCCGCCAAGATCGCCTTCACCGGGTCCACCGAAGTGGGAAAAATCATCCAACGCTCGCTTGCTGGCACTGGCAAGAAACTCACGCTCGAACTCGGAGGAAAGGCCGCCAACATCGTCTTCGATGACGCACCCATCGACCAGGCCGTCGAGGGCGTCATCAACGGCATTTTCTTCAACCAGGGCCACGTCTGCTGTGCCGGATCACGCCTGCTCGTTCAGGAAAGCATCGCGGAAGAATTCACCGCCCGCCTCAAGCGCCGCCTTGCCGTGCTGCGAGTTGGTGACCCTCTCGACAAGAATACCGACGTCGGCGCGATCAACTCCGCCGAACAACTCGACAAGATCAAGGAACTCGTGAAAAGCGGCGTTGATGAAGGTGCGGAGATTCATCAACCGAAGTGCAAGCTGCCGAAGAGCGGCTACTACTTCGCCCCGACGCTCTTTACCGGCGTCGCCCAGAGCCACCGCATCGCCAACGAAGAAATCTTCGGCCCCGTTTTATCCATCCTCACCTTCCGCACTCCGGAGGAGGCCATTGAGAAAGCCAACAACACTCCCTTCGGCCTCAGCGCCGGCATCTGGACGGACAAGGGTTCCAAAATCCTCAACATGGCCAGCAAGCTCAAAGCCGGTGTCGTCTGGGCCAACACCTACAATCAATTCGACCCCAGTTCGCCCTTCGGCGGCTACAAGCAATCCGGCTTCGGTCGCGAAGGCGGCAAACACGGCCTGCTCGACTACGCCTCACTTGTCTAACATCGGACCACATCAACCAACTCAACAAGCTTTGGGGAACAGGGATCAGGATTCAGGGATCAGAAAGGCCGCATTCGTCGCCATCCCCTGCCTTTCCGACCACTAAGCCCTGAATCCTGCCTGCCCGCCATAGCTGATACAGCGACGGCGGGACTCCAAAAGCCCGAACTCATCTACCGCTCCTATGCTCACCATCACCAAGACCCCGAAATGCTACGTTGGCGGAAAATTCATCCGCAGCGAGTCCGCACGCACCTACGAGCTTCATCGTAGCAATGGCGAATTCCTCGCCCACATCCCGCTGTGTTCGCGCAAGGATGTCCGCAATGCCGTCGAAGCCGCCGCATCCGCCGGCCCCGGGTGGGCGAAACGCTCGCCCTACAACCGAGCTCAGATCCTCTACCGTCTTGCCGAAATGATCGAATCCCGTTTCGCGGAACTGGCCACGGATACCAGCGACAAGGAAGTCCGTGCCACCATCGACCGCACCGTCCACTACGCCGGATGGGCCGATAAATACGAACAGGTTCTGGGCAGCGTCAATCCGGTCGCCAGCTCCCATTTCAATTTCACTGTCAGCGAACCGATGGGCATCATCGGCATCCTCGCCCCGGAGGAAAATCCCCTGCTCGCGCTGATGACCCTGATTCTCCCCGCCATCACCTCGGGAAACACCGTCGTCGCCCTCGCCTCCGAAAGCGCCCCCTACCCCTCCATCCTCCTCGGCGAAATGATGGCCGTCAGCGACCTCCCCGGTGGCGTCGTCAATCTGCTCACCGGCCCGCGCAGCGAGATGCTCGATACGTTTGCCACCCACGAACACATCCGCGCCCTGAGCGCTGTCGCCGATCAGGAGGAAGCCACCGCCCTCCAGCAGAGCGCGTCCGAATCCGTCAAACGCGTCCGACTCCACGCTCCGAACTCCGACTGGTTCTCCAAAGACCAAGATTCCCCCTACGCCATCCGCGACTTCCTCGAAGCCAAGACCGTCTGGCACCCGATCGGCAGCTGAGCTGGAACGACCACTGCGGAAGCTCAATCCTTCCCATCCAGATACTTCCAATCGCCCTTGTAGCGCTTGAAGCGGGACACCTCGTGCAGCTCCTGTGGTTCACCATTGACGAAGTAGTTGGCGATGAACTCGACCTTGCCGACCCTGTCTTCCTTCCCGCCCTTGGCGGTGGCGACGATCGTCAGGTTCGCCCAGTTCACCTGATAGACCATTTTCGTCAGATCTTTCCTCAGTCTGGGAGCACGCGTGTCCGGATGAGTGGTTTCGACCAGATAGTCCACACGACGGAAGAAATAGGCGCTGTAGCGGGCCCTCATCAACTGCTCCGCCGTTGCTGGCTTCGCCTTCGAATGGTGGAAAGGCATGCAACAATTCGCGTAGTTGATCATGCTCTTGCAGGGGCACAACGATGCCTCGCGCTCCTTCATCGGCCTTACCGTTTTATCGCTCACTGCAAAGGATCATTCGCCCACAAGCCGGGAATTGAAAGCAATCCTTTGATGCCTCCACGAATCCCTGAAAAGGCGCCTCTCTCGGAGGTCATCATAAAAAACTCTCGCCTCAGTTATTGACCTTTCGCGATTTCCATTCAGCCTCCCGCCCCGATGAACCACCTGTCCATGCACCTCATTTGTTCCAAACGCTTCGGCGGTGGGATGATCGTGCGTCCATGGCTCAAGCCAATCGTTCAGGGTTTCACCTTCATTCTATTCACGGCGGGACATCGTAGACATCGGCAGGCAATGACCTGATCCCCGACTCCAACTTTTCTTTCTACGAGCCCCGCCACCCACCAGGTGCGCGGGGCTTTTTCGTTTCCCCATCTCTTCTCATCGCAATGACACCATGAACAAGCAAACCAGCACTCCTCCGATCAGGGGGAGCCTTATATCCGACCTGAAGCTGTTGCCGAGGCCCTTCTATCTCCTGATGGCAGGAACCTTCATCAACCGCTTCGGACACTTTGTGATCCCCTTTCTGGCCATCTATCTGCGTCAGCTTGGATTCGCGCCCTCGGTGACCGGCTACGCCCTCGGCGCCTTCGGCCTTGGTGGCTTCATGGCATCCTTCATCGGCGGCTACCTCGCCGATCGAATCGGCCGTAAGCCCACCCTGCTGATCTCGTGCTTCGGCGCAGCCACGGCCATGCTCATCCTCAGCACCGCCCGCACGGTGCCGTCATTGATCTGCGGAACCTTCCTTTCCGGATTGATGACCTGCATCTACTATCCGGCCAGCAGTTCGCTGATTGCCGACCTCATTCCCAAGCCGCTTCGTTTGCGGGCATTCGCCGTCCAGCGTTTCGCCATCAATCTGGCTTTCGGGCTCGGCATGTGCACTGCCGGACTAGTCGCCGCATCGTCGTTCTTCTGGTTGTTCATCGCAGACGCCGCTACCACCATCGTGCTTGGACTGGTCATTCTGTTCGGGCTCAAACGTGGCATCGGCCGCAAGGCCGTCTCAGGCGCCGGATGGGGCAAGGCGATTCCGGTGATTGCCAAGGATGGCACCTTCCTACGCGCCACCCTTGCCTCATCCCTGATCGCCGTGGTTTTCTGGCAGACGAGTAGCACACTCGGTCTGCAGGTCACCGAACATTCGGGCTTCGATGAAAGAGTCTTCGGCTTCTTGCTCGGACTGAACGGGTTGATGATCGTCTTCCTCGAGCTCCCTCTCACCACTTGGACGAAGAGGCTTCGGCCTCAGCGCGCCATTGCATTGGGCTATGGTCTGATCGGCCTGTCACTGGCGCTTCTCGCCCTTGATGCGGACCTGCCAATGCTGATCACCTCGATGGTCATCCTGACGATCGGTGAAATGATCGCCCTTCCCGTCAACAGTGGCTTCATCGCCGACCTCGCCCCCGAAGACATGCGGGGACGCTACATGGGCGTGATGGGACTGAGCTGGAATGCCGCGATCGGCATCGGCCCCATGGTCGGATTGTGGGTGTTCGCCCGGAGTCCCGAGATGCTGTGGATCCTCTGCGGGGTCACAGGCCTCATCTCAGCTTGGATCATTCTCCTTCACCCCGCAAAGGTGAAGGAGCCGAGCACCCAAGTTGCCTCAAGCGATCTCAACCCCACGCTCGAAATGGAAGAATGACTCCAACGCCGGAATCCTGTCTCAACCCAATGCCGGGTCGAGTCCGAGGGTTCCGGCGTAAAGTTGCGCCGCATCTTCGCCCTGCAAAGCCTCCAATTCGGCTTGGGCCTGCTTGAGTTGCTGATCCATATCGGCAAGCTCACCGGCCTGGAGCCGCGAACGCTTCTGAAGGAAATCCGACAGGTCCGCCACATGGCGCTCCCACAAGCGGCGGTCCGCACGGGCTTTCGCCTCGAGCCTGGCCGCATACCAGTCACTCGAAAGCATGGCTTCGCGACTGAAGAGCCCGCGCACTTCCGGATCATGCACGGTCTTACCCTCCCATTCACCATGCGCCATGATGGTTAGCAACGCCCTGAGTGGCGGAATCGCGTGATCGATCGAACCGTCCTCGAAGTAGTTCGACGCCACCTTCTGATGGGCTTCTGCGATGTGCTCGATCCCATCCACATAGTCATCAAGGTTCTGCTCTTCAGGACAGAGCATGTCCGAGGGAAAGACCGAACCGGAATCACTGAAGACCCGGCCAAAGAAGCGCTGCACGAAATCCGGGGTGATACGCCAGCCCAGGCGACTTGCAGGAATCGTCCGTCCCTCATGTTCGAAATCGGACAAAGGTTCAAGCAAGCCGTTCTCCAGCAACCACTTGGGATGGCGTTCTGAAATGTGCATCCGACTCCAGACCTCCGGCATGATCAAACTGATATCGTGATCGACCTGGTACTTCCGCCCGATGTGGCCTGCGGCACTGCAAAAGGCACCCGCCCCTGTTAGAAGCATCGCAATCAGGGCGTTGTTGATGTCGTGGATCGGCAACAGGCAATTGAACGGACCCTTTGTTAGAGCGCCTTCCGAACCCGCTCCAGTGGTCGACGGAGACTTGCCGGTGAGGCTTGCCACATAGTCCATGAAGAGTTCGGGGAGTTCCTGATAATGGATCGGCCCGAATACCGCGAGCGGACGGATACCCGCTTCGGGATCCGCCGGATTATTGCGGCGACCCGGAAGAATTGCATGCACCGGATTGAGCACCGGCTGACCGGGCTTGAGCCTCCGATAAAGCTTCGCGCCCACGCTTGCCAGATACTCACCATGCGGATTGTCCAGATCAGGCCGATTCTGCAAATAGCGTGGATTCTTGGTCGGCTTCCCGTCGACGACCCGCGGATTGGCAGTGCAGACAAACCAGTCGGGGCTCTCGGACCCAGCCACATCCCGGATCATCTGCCGGGCCGCAGGAGTAAACTGCTCGAAGCGAATCGCGTCCTCCATCATCTCTTTTGCCTCGGCACGGGGCAGCGGTTCATAATTGGAAAAGAACATCCCTGTTCGGGCAAAGTCGGACTCGGTCGCCCGATCGTAGCCGCGGATGACGGCGTCATCCGGCCGTTGGAAAAGCCGGTACTCGCAGTTCGTGACAAACTTGTAGGCCGTCTCATCGAGCAAGGGATGAAGGCCTGAAAGCTTCTCAGCGGGGACCACCACGGAAGCCGAAATATCGTCCTCACGCTGAAGCTTCACCGCTGGTGAGAAGTCCTTGCGGATCCCGAATGTCCGCCACGCACCTGACTCGGTGAAGCCGATCCGCAGATAACGAGTCACCAGCATTTGATTGCGGAACTTCAGCTCGATGCCGGGCTGGCCATCGATGATATCAACCGTGAAGCGAGAAGCCCAGTCGTCACCCCATTCCGGCTGATAGCGCCGCTTCAGAACCAGCACCAGGCCCCTCACCCAGCGGGGAATTGTCCGCAGCCACTCGTTGTATGTCTCGGTGAACTGGTGACTCGGCGTCAGCATTCGCACCACGGAACCAAAGGACCGACTTGGATCGAGGATCAAGCGGCTCGGCCGCTGGGGTTGGCGCGGATTGATGAAACGCGCCGTGAAAAAATCCTGTCCCATGGCAAGGATCTCGCGGACCTGTTCGAGATCCTTCTCGAGATTATTGACGGTCACCGGACCGGACAGCATGGCATCCGAAAGCGCCTTCGAGATCTCGGACTTTCCTCCACCCGATACCGTCGAGGGCTTGTGGCAAAAGGTTCCTTCAGCCTGGGTCCCGACGAGCCGCCAGCGCTGGCCCTTGATGCTCTGGCTCATCTGCACCTTGTAGCCGGAGGGCATCACATAGGTCTCGCCCACGAGCAATTTCCGCTCGGACGAAGACCCATCGGCCTTCGTCCAAGTGATCCTCAGGTTCCGCAAATCGATGTGGCTCGTCTCCGGAAGATAGATGATGTTCTTCCACTGCCGATCAATGCCGAAACCCTCGGGCTGAAGATCCATTTGATCACCGTGCAAACGCACCACCTCATCCCACGTGTGATCGACCACCGAGCCCAGCTGATCGACCGAAAAGCTCTCACCGAGATCGAATGAAGGAAAGGCCAGAGCCCCTCCCGCATGCTCCTCTTCACACAAGCCAAAGAGGTTGGCCGAAAAACTGATCTGGGTTTTCACCTCCTTCTTACAGTATCCATAGTAGCTATCGGCGATTAGTGTGACACAGACTCCCGAGGCATCGCGGCAGGCCACCTTGAAGGCGCCACCGTCGTTATAAAGCTCGTCCTCATTCTCCCAACACATGCCATCCTTGATCTGACGCGGGCTCGCTTCCGACTTGTGCGGCAGTCCGAGATCTTTCTTTTTCAGTGTCGTCAGCTGAGGTGCCAGAATCACGCACCCGCTGTGACCTGTCCAGTGTCCAGCATCGAGACGGGCGTCATTCTCGGGAAGGAAGGGATCGCCAGCATTGCCGAAAATGCTTTCGACAAAATCAAGATTACTGACCAGCACTCCGGGCGCAAAGAACCGGATCTCCATCGTCCGCCGGGGCAGCACGCCCGGAACCTCCGGACAGACCACCGGGCGCAGCAGCAGGCTGACAAAGGTGTCGGCCCTTTCCCCTTCCGGACGCGTCGCGGTGTAGGGCAGCCGGAGGAGTTTCTCCGGCGGATTGAGTGCCGCCTTCAGCAGACCGGCAAAGGCACGCCGTGGCACACCCTTCTTATCGAAAGGAATCGGCAGTCCGTCCTCAACGACGTGGAACACCCCCTCGGTCGTTCGCCGATCCTTGGCGGGATTGTGGCAGACGCCCTGATGAACCCGATACGAGGACAGAATGTCTGAAGTCAGCGTATCGGAATCCGCCGGCACCGAGAACACCCGGGCCAGACCATGACGATCCAGAGCCAAGGATGAACTTGGCACCAGCGCCTCACCAGGCTCGAAGATACCGTCCAGATGCTCGCCCAGATACCGCTCGAGAAAGTCCTGAATCGCCTGGTCCGCTGGACAAAGTGGCTCGCCGAAAATCCGCAGTTTCTCCTCGAAATTTGCCAGCAGCGAGCGCCCGAGCGCCAGCAAGGGCGAATCCTCATCGCCATCCGGCACTGCATAACCGCGCGACGCCAGCTTCACATTTGCCAGTTCCGCCAAACGTCCGCGAGCCGCGGCAGCCTCACGCTCTGATGAGAAAAATCCTAGGGTTTCTTGAGGTCTTCGGTGCACGTTGGGAAAGTAATCCACTCAGCACACGCCTTGCCAGCTCTAGCTTTGAAAGCTTTTCCTCGGAAAGATCCACGACGGAGCTCATCAATGACCGCAACCCACGACCTAAAACATCCATGAAGCGATTCCTTCTGATCAGCTCTTTCATGTTCGCCATGCCCTCTTTCGCCGCTGATCAAAAAACCATCGAAGCCGAACAACTCAGGATCGGCTCGATGGTGATGGCGATTGATGCCGCCCTCAAAAAGCCGGCGGACCAGAGCTCTCTCGAAACCATTGCCCGTTTCGGAACCGACAGCCGCCATTATGTGATGATCCGCGGTTGGTTGGTCGAGTTGCTCAAGGGTAGCGAGAGTCAGCTCGCAGCGACTCAGGATCCCGACCTCAAAGCCAAGCATCGCCAGAAGGTCGACTTCCTGAAAAAGGCCATCCGCCGGATCGATCTGGAGTAGTCCTCGAGCTTAGGGCTGGGCAGATCCCATCGAACCAGGTTTGCCGGGAAGCTTGATCGGCTCGCCAAGCGATTTCAACTGCCCACTTTCCACCGCAAACACACTCAGATCCTCGCTGTCGAGATTCGCGACAAACAGACGACGCCCATCTGCACTGAAGGCGATGCCCTCGGGGAACGCACCCGTCTCGGCGCGGTTCCGTTCCTTCAAGTTCTTGCCATCAACTTCATAGAGCACCACTTCACCATTCGGGTGATGAAACCACTGACCTTTGAAGATATCGGTGCTGCCATTGAGCAAAGGAACCGCCACATACTTCCCATCCGCGCTGACCGCCAAACCTTCCGGTCCATCACCAACAGAGATCGTGTGGCACACATGAGGCGCTTCTCCGCTGAAATCGATCAGGCTCAGGGTATCCACATGACCATCCGGCAGGCCGTTGTTTCCGGTGTTGCAAACAATCGCCATCTCGCCACTGGGCAGAAACTTGACGTTGTAGGGTGAACGACCGACGGGAATGTCATTTGCCGCATCATAGCTGAGCTTGTTTCCATCGATCCCAATCCGAGCCACAAGGTGCTCGCCGAACTTGGTGACCAACGCGCTCTTTCCATCCGGATGGAAGGCAACGGCTGCCGCATCCCCGTCGATGACCACCGTATCAAGCATCTCGACCTTCTTACCGCTGATGCTGAAAAGGGAAACCGAGCGGTCGGCGCGATTCGCCACTAACAGACGGCCACCATCCCGGCTAATCGATAGACCCGACGGTTGAGCTTTGGTTTCGACCGCTGACACCTCACCCGGCGCACCCCCTTCCAGATCGATGACCTGAAGCAGCTTCGCCGGCTCTGAGTTCCAGACGCCATCGACCTCGATCCAATTCACCGAATTGGCGACGATTGCCAGTTTCTGATCGGGAGTGATCGCGACATTGGTCGGCGGACCAAAAATCGAATTGGGAAGTCCAAGATTCGTCAAATTCTTTGGCAAGGTCTCGCTCTCCGCGAGATTGATGAAGGTCACCGTGTCCTGACCGGGCGCCACCTTGGTCAGCCCCTCAGGACGACACTCGATCTTGGTATCATTCCCGATGATCAACCATTCGGGCCCGGCGATGAGTGGAGTGCTTGCAAAGACAAACAGCAAGACGAAGGCGGCTTTCATCCTCCGAGATGAACGCAGGACCCGGCTGGGTGGCAAGCTCGTAGATCCTGAGTAGTCATGGATCTCCCGCGAAGCGTCCAGTTTGCTGCAACGACTCAAGCCCGGCTCAATGAACCGTGCCAACCATCACCGCCTCAACCATTTGCAGGGCCTCGCGATTCGGCCGCACCTGATGCACCCGATGAATCATCGCACCGCTCTCGCGCGCCCAGGCCGTGAGCGCAACCGTCGGCCAATCGCGATCCTCCAACACGTCACTCCCGAGCAGTCGCCCGATGAAACTTTTTCGCGACAGTCCGATCAGCAAGGGGCAACTCCCAACCTGGAGCTGCTCCAATCCGCGGAGTAGTTCGAGATTGTGCTCAAGCGTTTTTCCGAAACCGATCCCGGGATCAAAACACAGCGCTTCTTCCGCAATCCCGGCAGCTGTTAGATCGGCCAGACGCACGGAAAAAAACTGCCTGACCTCGGCAAGCACATCCCCGTATTCCGGCTTCACCTGCATCGTCCGTGGCTCGCCCTGCATGTGCATCACCACCACCCCACAGCCACTCTCCGCACAGACCCGGACCATTTCCGGGTCGCGGAGACCACTGACGTCATTGACGATATCCGCGCCGGCCTCGAGAGCCGCACGCGCGGTTTCAGGTTTCATCGTATCGATCGAAATCAAGCCCTCCCATTCATTCCGCAGGGCCCGGATCACAGGCAGGGTCCGTGCCATTTCCTCGGCAGCACCCACCTCGTCCGCACCCGGCCGGGTCGACTCTCCACCCACATCAATGATCGCCGCCCCTTCGGCAATCATCTGCCGAGCCCGCACCAAAGCGGCCGCCGGAGAATCGTGATCACCTCCATCGGAAAAGGAGTCCGGCGTGACGTTCAGGATCCCCATGACGATCGCCCGTTCACTCAGATCCAGGGTGGAGGCTCGTGTTTTCCAACGCATCTAACTCTGGAAATGCCCCCTTGCCCCTACCCAAGCCAAGCATTATTCTCCGCCGCCATGACCTTGAAGCGCCTAACCCTGATCCTCGGACTCATCGTCTCCCCTCTCGTCTCCGCCCAGATTCCCGGCGTCGATATCGACGGGCCCTTCGTCCGCGTGAAGCGAAATGAAGACGGTACCAAAACGGAATTCAGCCGCGGCAACGATCGCAAGACCCTGACCAAGAAGACCTACAGCGCCCAGAAGCGCGTCGTCATGACCACCGTCTACCGCCTCGACGACCGCGGCAACCCGCTGAAGTGCGACATCTTTGATGGCGCCGGGAACAAGCTCTACAAAACCAGCTTCGGCTACAGCAAACGCCCCGGACCTACCTTTGGAAAACTCGTCCAGGAACTCCTCTTCGACGTCCGGGTGAAACGCTACTTCGACCTCCCCGATGCCAACGGCAAACGCAAAGAGAAGCCGGTCCACATGTTCATCTACTCCTACAATGCCGACGGCTCTGCCAACCTGCCCGTCGGCATGACCCTGATCAAGGGCAAGACCGCGGAAGAAGTCTTCGGCACCGGTGTGGAATCCCAGGTCATTCCGAATCTCGAGGAATTCGAAAAGGTCGAACCCGCCAATCCAAACGCCCGACCGGTCGGGCGCTGACCCCAGCTTCATGCAGCCACAAACCCTGCTATCGCTCCTCGTAGGGGCCGCCGTCGCTGCGGGCGGCATCTTGCAAGGCATTCAGTGGAAAAATGCGGCAAGCACTGCCGCCGATGAGGACCTCCAGGGCCAGATCACCGCTCTTGAAAACGAGATCGCCCTCCTCAAGCGCGAGAACGAAAGCCTGCGTTCGCTCGCGCAAGGCGGTGGCGAAATCAAGGTCCCTCCCGAGCTCATCACCTTCGTCGAAAAGGGACTCGGTCTCGACTTCCGCAGCAGCCCGGTGGTCCACCGCATCGCCACCGAAGAACTTCGCGACCGCGTGACCGCTTCCATCGAGAGCCGCTACCCGCCGAACAGCCTCGGTTACCGTCAGCAAGCCTGGGCGCTGATGGGCCTGCTCACACCCGACGATCGATTCGCGCCCCAGCTCGCAGCGATGCGCAGTCTCGGCGCGCGCTCGTGGTTCGACGATCAGACCGGCGAAGCCTGGGTGACCGACCGTTTTGATGAAGCCAGCGTCCCGGATCAGTCGGCGCTGGTCCGCGCGCTTGGTCGCATTCTCATCTTCCAGAACTACCCCCCAACACCCGGCTACCCCGGAGATGACGCCTCGAATGCCCGCGAGGCCATTCATCACGGTGCTGCCATGGCCGTGGAAAACCGCTTCATCGCCCGTCAGGCAGTCGGACTCGGATTCGCCGGCACCCAGACCGATTCCGGTGCCCGCGACCTGCTGGAAAGCCTGCCGGTCTTCGTCCAGGGCACCGCCACCTTTCCCTCGCTGCTCGGCACGCCGAAAGTCGAGCGCCTGATGAATCAGGACAAGCTGCTCGAGTCCCTGCACGAACCTCCCGACACCAGCTCATGGTTCTTTCCCGGAGGTGAGACCTTAACTACGACTTATCCCGTACTTCCCGAAGCGAACGGCGAACTCGTCATTGAAGAGTCTCTTGGTATGCTGGGTTTGAATCTCTGGTTGCGGACTCTTGACCCCGAACTCGGCCAAATCGCTCTAAGCTGGCGCGGTGATCGCTACCGACTCACGGCAAAAACTGACATCGCATTGGATCTCGTTTGGGACATCCAACTTGAGAACGAGCAGTCCGCGGAAGAAATCCTCGAACTTGCCCTCGCCATGAGCGGCGCCCTTGCGGGGGCCGAAAAGGACCCGCTGGTCGACGAAACGCTGACCAGCCCGGATGGCCGGCGTCTTCAAGTCTCAAAGCCGAGCCCGCAGACCATCCGCTTCAGCAATTCCTCTCCGGAATAGCCTACGTGAAGAATTCCTCGACTGGACCGCCATCCTGTCGCATTCCTCCCGGCATGACCGCACGACGCGTGATTTTCGAAGGCCGGGTCCAGGGCGTGGGCTTCCGTTACACCTGCAAGGACCTCGCCAAGGGTTTTGAGGTCGTTGGAACTGTAAGGAACCTTCCCGAGGGCACGGTCGAAGTTGAAGTCATGGGCGAAACCGAAGAAGTCGAGGACTTCATCAAGGAAATCGCCGAAGAAAGCTCCCTCGCCCACAACATCAAGGGCATGTTCGTCTCCAACATTTCGCCGCTCGATGGCGTGAAGGGCTTTTCGATCGTCAGCTGAGCTCAGATCGAGACGCTATCGGCAACCCAGCGCAGGTACTTCTCCGCCCCCCGCCCAATCGGCAGCGCCAGCACCTCCGGCGTCTCATACGGATGGAGCTCTAAAATTGCCGCCTCCAGCGCAGGATAGGCCTCCGCCGTCGTCTTGATGACTCCGAGCACCTCGCTCTCCTCTTCAATCTTGCCTTCCCAGCGATAAATCGAAGTCGCCCCCGGGAGCAGATTGATGCACGCCGCCACTTGCCTTTCCACCAGGCCTGCGCCAATCTGTCGCGCCTTCTCGAAATCCGGAAAGGTGCAGAGCACCACCATTACTTCACTTTTCATACTCCTTTCCTAGCCTTCCCGCTGCTGAATTTGAAACGCCAAGACGCCAAGATCGCCAAGTTTTTCCAGCATCTACTTTCCCGCCATCTTTTGAAAACCAAGACCCGCGTCCCATCCTGCTTGGCGAACTTTGCGTCTTGGCGTTTCCAAATTCTCCTCCCATGAAATCCGGCTTTCTCGAAAAACTCCTGTCCCGGCTCGATCGCATCGATCCCGCCGAGGCACAGCAGCTCCTTTCGCGATTGATCCGCGAGAAAGGCTTCCTCGAACAGGTCTTCGAAGCCCTTCACGAAGGGGTCATCGTGCTCGATGAAGAAGGCCACGTCACCTTCATCAATGCCGCCGCCCAGCGATTCTTCGGACTCAGCGATGATGTCCTTGGCGAGCTGCTGATGCAGAAAATCCCGGGATTGGATTGGGAAAACATCGCCAAACCCGGCAAGACCGTTTCCCGCGATCTCGAAGTCTTCTACCCCGAGAACCGCTACCTGAATTTCTACCTCTCGCCGATCACCTCCGCCCTCGGCAACGAAGCTTTCGGCTGGGTCATGCTGGTCCGCGACCAGACCGCGACCCGCCGCGAGGCCGAAGACAGCCTCGAAAGCGAGCGCCTCAATGCCCTGACCCTGCTCGCTGCCGGCGTAGCCCACGAAATCGGCAATCCGCTCAACTCGCTCGACATCCACCTCCAACTGCTCGCCCGCAAACTGAAGAAACTCCCCCCCGGTGACCGGAAACCCCTCGAGGAAAACCTCGATACCGCGCGACGCGAAATCCAGCGGCTCGACACCATCCTGCGGCAGTTCCTCGAAGCCATCCGTCCGACCACTCCCCAACGTGAGCAGTGCGACCTTCATCAGGTGATTGGAGAAACCCTCGAACTGCTCGAACCCGAACTCGCCTCTCGCGACATCGCCGTCGAGCTTGATCTCGCCAAGGACCTGCCCCCGATGAGCCTGGATGCCACCCAGTTCCAGCAGGTCATCTACAACCTCTTGAGAAACGCCTACCAGGCCCTCCAGGGCGACGGCGGCCTGATCCGGATCTCCACCGGCTACAACGACTATGAGTGCCGTATTTCGATCTCCGACAACGGCAGCGGCATCCCCCCCGAACAAATGGGATCCCTCTTCGAACCCTATCGGACCACCAAACAATCCGGCACCGGCCTTGGGCTGCTGATTGTCCGTCGCGTGATCCGCGAGCACGGCGGTGAAATCGAAATCGAAAGCGAACCCGATGCCGGCACCACCATCCACATCCACATCCCCCGAGGCCCCAAACCCGTCCGCCTACTGGAATCCACCGATAAGATCATCGATATTGATTAGGGGAAATTTGAAACGCCAAGACGCCAAGTTCGCCAAGTTTTTTGAGTTATGAATACGACTGATCAGATTGCCAAAGATATCGTAGATGCCGCTTTCAAAGTTCACAACAAACTGGGGCCAGGGCTTCTTGAAAGCGCTTATGAGGCATGCCTTGCCCATGAACTGACTCGTCGAGGCTATCAAATTGAACGACAGAAAGAGCAGCCCGTGATCTATGAAGGGCTGGAAATCGAAGTCGGCTATCGCCTCGACATCCTCGTCGACGACAAGGTCATCATCGAACTGAAAGCGGTCGAACAAATGCTACCAATCCATCAAGCTCAGATCATGACCTATCTGAAGCTTTCACAGAAAACCCTCGGACTTCTCATCAACTTCAACGTCCCTCTGATCAAGCATGGCATCAAACGCGTCGCCATGAATCACCCAGAGTAGTCCTTCAAAATCTTCAGCATCCCCAGCCTTGGCGAACTTCGCGTCTTGGCGTTTCAAAATTTGCCATGACCCCAACCCTCCTCATCGTCGACGACGAAAAGGCCACCCGCGACGGACTCCGCTCCGCCTTGGACGAGGAATTCGATGTTTTCCTCGCCTCCAACCACAAGGAAGCTTCCTCGGTCCTCAAATCCGAGAAAATCGACCTGCTCCTCACCGACCTCCGCCTCGGTGGCGACTCCGGCATGGACATCCTCGACGAGGTGCTGGCGATGGAGAACCCACCGGTCGCGATCATGATGACGGCCTACGGTTCGGTCGACACCGCGGTCGAAGCGATGCGCCGTGGCGCGTGGCACTTCGTCACCAAGCCCCTCAACCTCGATGAAGTCGAAATGCTGCTGAAACGCGCGATGCGCAGCCAGCAACTCGAAACCGAGAACCGCCAACTCCGCGAACAAGTCCCCGACCCCGCCGGCCTCGGCCGCCTCACCGGAAAGTCCGCCGGCATCCAGCGCGTCATCGACACCGTCAAACAAGTCGCCCCGACCCGCGCCACGGTGCTGATCGAAGGGGAAAGCGGCACCGGCAAGGAAGTCGTCGCCCACGCCATCCACCAGCTCTCCGGACGACCTGCGGAAAAACTGGTCATCGTCCACTGCGCCGCCCTCTCCCCCCAGCTCCTCGAGTCCGAACTTTTCGGCCACGAAAAAGGCGCCTTCACCGGCGCGGCCCAGCGGCGGATCGGACGCTTCGAGCAGGCCGATGGCGGGACCCTCTTTCTCGATGAAATCGGCGAAATCGACGCCACGACCCAGGTCAAACTGCTCCGCGCTCTCTCCGAACGTACCATCGAACGGGTCGGATCCAATACGACCGTCAAGGTCGACGTCCGCGTCATCGCCGCGACCAACAAAAACCTCGCGACCCTCGTCGAGGCCGGGGATTTCCGCGAAGATCTCTACTTCCGACTCAACGTCGTGCGCATCGAAATGCCACCACTGCGCCAGCGCACCGACGACATCGTGCTGCTGACCGGCGGCTTCCTCAAGGAATTCGCCGAAGAGAACGGTCGACCGATCAAACCCCTGACCGACGAAGCCCTCGCCCTTCTCCGCCATCATGCCTGGCCCGGAAACGTCCGCGAACTGCGCACGGCGATCGAACATGGCGTGGTGATGTCGAACGACCCGGTCATCGACGTCCGGCACCTCCCAAACAGCCTCCAAGGCGGCTCTCCCACTCCACGGCCAAGCCCTGATGGGAAAATCGCCCTTGCGGGTCCTCCTGAATTCAACTTGCATGCGCTCGAAACCCAAGCCATCCGGACCGCACTGAGCGAAGCCGGAGGGAATCGAACCCGTGCCGCCGAACTCCTTGGCATCAGCCGCCGCACCCTGCAGCGGAAACTCAAGGATCTCGTCGACTAGGTTAGACCCGGCTTTTCAGTCCTTCCCCAATGAGAGATTCTACTACCCAGTTCGACGGTTCCGTCATCGTCCGTCGGATCATTTTCTTCGTTGTCCTCGTCTGCCTGACCCTGATCCACCTGCTGGTGCTCTTTCGAGGTCTCGGAACCGAACAGGCCATGGACCAGGCCCAAATTGGACGTCAGGTCGCTCGCGGGGAGGGATTGACGACAAAAAACATCCGGCCGCTCGAGCATCACCTCGCCGAGACCCAGGCCGAGTCCACCCTGCCCTTCACCGGCCTGCGCGACACCTACCACGCTCCGCTTAATCCGCTCGTCCTCGGCGCGGTCTTCAAGTTGGTCGGCGTCGACAAGGAGGATTCTTGGGAAATGGGTCCAAAGGAACTGATTTACCCGCTCGACCGGGTCGTCGCCCTCGTCTCCACCCTCTTCTTTCTCATGGCAATCGGGGTCACCTATCTGCTGGTGAGTCGCGTCTTCGATGGGAAAATTGCCGGGGTCACGGCGCTCCTAATGCTTTTATGCAATCTCTTCTGGAGCTTTTCCCAGAGCGGCCTACCCCAGATGCTCCTGCTGCTGCTCTTCACCTGCGGTCTCTACTTCACCTACCGCGCCGTCGAGTCTCAAGAAGAAGGACGAGGCTCCCTGTTGCCCGCGGTCTTTGCGTCCGTCTTCTTCTCGCTCATGGTCCTCACCCACTGGATCACTGCCTGGATCTTCTTCGGCTTCCTGATCTACGCCGCCATCGCCTTCCGACCTCGTGGCATCGTCGCGCTCTCGTCGCTGGCGGTTCTCGCGATCGCCGTCGTCTGGCCCATCTACCGGATGGCCGATGCTTCGGGAGAACCCTTTGGCATCGCCCGCTTCGTCTTCTACAATGGCCTCTCCGGTGGCAGTGAAGCACTTGTCATGCGGACCCAGGATCTCAGCAACGTTCCCCTGGGGATCGATGGCCTGATGCTGAAAATTCTCGGCACCACCCTCGTTCAAGCGACCGACCTGATCCCCTTCCTCGGAGGCATCATCGCGGCACCGATCTTCTTCCTCTCCCTGCTGCATCCCTTCAAGCGGCCCTCGATCGCCAGCTTCCGTTGGCTGATCCTGCTGATGTGGTTCTTCGGAGCCATTGGCATGGCGATCTTCGGCATCGATAGCGACATCGCCCTGCATCCCAATCAAATCCACATCCTCTTCGCCCCCATCATGGCGGCCTATGGTCTCGCCTTCGTGTCGATCCTCTGGAGTCGGCTCAATGTGGTCTCGACCCAGCCGATGCTGCGAAATGTCCACTACATTGCGATCGTCGCCTTCTCGGCAGCACCGATGCTCCTCAGCCTTCCCAAGGACATCCGCATGTATCTCACGATTTCGGACAAAGGCGGTTGGCCGCAATGGCCTCCCTACTACCCGCTGGTGCTCAACCGCGGTCTCGGCGATTGGGTCGTGAAGGATGAACGTCAGCCGGAAATCGTCGTCTCCGACCTCCCGTGGGCCGTCGCCTGGTATTCGGACGCCCACTGCATCTGGCTGCCGAATTCCAAGGAGGAACTCCTCAGTCTGGACAACAAGGCGACCGATCTGGGAACCCGACTTTCAGGCATCCTCATCACGCCGAATTCGCGAGCTGAAGGAAACACCTACGAACGTGGTGACTTCGCCCCTCTCGTTCTCGACGGCACGATCGCGTCGGTCACCGGACCCACCCCAACAAGACCCGGCTTCTCGATTTACGACAAGGCACCGACCCTCGCTGAAATCCAGCGGCGCTTCCCCTACCGGATGCCGATCCTTGGTCAGCAGATGATCTACTACAGCGAAAAGCAGATCTCCGATTCAACCCAGAGCAATTGATGCCCCGCAAGAAAGCCAACCCCAGCGAGGAAACCGGACCCAACTTCGAGAAGGCCATGGCCGAACTCGAGCAGATTGTCGGCGCCATGGAGGAAGATCAACTTCCCCTCGAAGACTTGGTCGCCAAGTTCGAACAAGGCACCCAGTTGTTGACCCACTGCGAATCCGTGCTCGCCTCAGCCAAGAAACGACTTCAAACCATTGCGGCGCAACAATCCGCTCCTGACTCCAGCTTGTCCCCTGACACGTCCGATGAATCGGACGACACCGACGACGATGACGACATCCGCCTCTTCTGACCGCCCCACCCTTGGACCCATCCTCACCGGCATCCGCTCTCCGGATGACGTCAAATCCCTTTCCGAAGCCGACCTGCTCAAGCTGGCCGATGAGATCCGTGAAGCCCTCATCACCAATCTGGCCCGCACCGGCGGCCATCTCGGACCCAACCTCGGTGTCGTCGAACTCACCATCGCCCTCCACAAGATCTTCTCCACCCCGAAGGATCACTTTGTCTTCGACGTCGCCCACCAGGGATACGTCCACAAAATGCTCACCGGTCGGGCCGACAAGATCGATACGATCAGGACCTACAAGGGCCTCAACGGCTTCCTGCTGCGCACCGAATCCGAACACGACTGCTACGGCGCGGGCCACGCCGGCACCGCCCTTTCCGCCGCACTCGGCATGGCCGCCGCCCGCGACCTTCTGAAAGACGATTCCCACGTCGTCGCCCTCGCCGGTGATGCCGCCTTCACTTGCGGACCGACCCTCGAGGCTCTCAACAACATCGCCGAAACGACCAAAAAATTCATCGTCGTCCTCAATGACAACGAGTGGTCGATCGACAAGAACGTCGGTGCCATCGCCCGCTACTTCAATGCCCTCCAAACCCACTCGACCTACGCCTCGGTGCGCCACACCGCCGCCGACTTCGTCGAGAAAATTGCCGGCAAGGCCGCCCGCAACCTCGCCCACAAGGTCGAGGAAAGCGCCAAGAACCTGATCTTTCCGAACGTCCTCTTCGAGAAATTCGGCATCCGCTACTTCGGCCCGATCGATGGCCACGACCTGCCATTGCTGATCCGCACCTTCGAATACCTCAAGACCCTCAACGAACCGGTCGTCCTCCACATCATCACCGAAAAGGGCCGCGGCTACCAACCCGCCCTCGACAACCCGGGGAAATTCCACGGCCTCGGCACCTACAAGGTCGAGGACGGCTCCACTAGTGCTTCCAGCACCCCGACCGCTTCGGAAATCTTCGGCCGCACCGTCACCGACCTCGCCAAGGAAGACGAAAAGATCGTCGCCATCACCCCCGCCATGCCCGGCGGCAGCAAGCTCGATATCTTCAAGAAAGAGATCCCCGAGCGCTACTTCGACGTCGGGATCGCCGAGGAACATGCCGCGCTTTTCGCCTGTGGCCTCGCGACGAAAGGCATCCGCCCCTTCCTCTCGATCTACTCGACCTTCATGCAACGCGCCTACGACATGATCATTCATGACATGGCCCTGCAGAACCTGCCTGTTAGATTGTGCATGGACCGCGGCGGCCTCTCCGGCGACGACGGCCCGACTCACCACGGCCTCTTCGATATCGGCTACCTCCGACCCGTTCCCGGCATCATCCACATGCAGCCGAAGAACGAAGCGGAGTTCGTCGCCATGCTCAAATGGATGGCCGCCTACGACGATGGCCCCACCGCCATCCGCTACCCACGCGGCCCGATCGACGGCACCCCGGTCGACGCTCCCTGCGAACCCATCATCCTTGGAAGAGGCGAACTCATTGCCGAAGGCAGCGACGTCGCCCTCATCGGCCTCGGCACCATGTTCGAAATGGCCGTCGAAACGAAGAAACGCCTCGAGGAAAAGGGCCTCTCGGTTTCCCTCGTCAACCCGCGCTTCATCAAGCCGCTCGACACCGAACTCCTCGAAAAGGTCGCCCGCAACGCCAAGGTTGTCTGCACCTTCGAAGACCACGTCCTGATGAACGGCTTCGGCTGCGGCGTGATCGAGCATTTCAACGAGGTCGACATCGACACCCCCGTCGAGCGCATCGGCTGGCCTGACGAGTTCATCGAACACGGCAAGATCGACATCCTCCGCGAACTCCACGGCCTCACCGTCGAAAACGCCGTCGGAAAGGTGATGAAGCACTTCTAAAGGAGCCTCATCCGACTCCCAAAAGCCCTCAGCCACAAACCGTAGCTGCGCCGGCCCGGCGCAGGCCGTTAGAGAGGCGGTCCGCCTCGATTCACCTCAGCTTCGTTGCGCCCAGTCACGCTGACGCTGACTGAGCGCCCAGATCATCGGGACTTCAATCGCCACCATCACTGGGTCCATCAAGGTCAAAAAGGTGATGACCCAATCGTCCTGACTTTCCCCAATGACACTCCCCTCCATCATCTCAGGGGTGATCGAAGCCCCGGAAAAGACCCAGAATCCGTAGACGATCACGAAAACCAAAAATGCCTGCGTCAAAATCCACCAAACAAGAACCAAGCCGGTACTCGTGCCCGTGATCCGGCTCGCTTGAAGCAGGGCCTTCGCTGGAACCCAGAAATTCAAGATCGGGATAAAGTAGCTCCCCACTCCCATTCCGGGACTCACCGTCATCCGATCAGGCGCCACCCGCTTTGCATTGCGCAGCACCCGATAATTCCAACACAGAAAAGCCACCAAATAGACAAGCATCAGCCAGCCGGAAACCGTTTCCATCAGTGACAAAGGCCCGAATAATGGGGACTCCAAGGAAAGCATCGGAACCAGAAAATAGCTCAACAGGTCGAACACCGTCGTAACGATCAGCAGGCTGATACAAGTTCTGCCCAAAGTCCCAGGATCATCCACTTTCGCATAAAGCGGATCGCCATCCACTGCCGGCTCAGCTGATTGAGGAGTCGCGTAAGGGTTGTGCTGATCCACACCCCCATCCAAAGCCCCGAGCTCCTGATAGGTCGAGCGAATCATTTGAGACCGTGACTGAAAAACCTCCATTTCGACCTTCGCCGAGGCCGGGATGGACAGGCGATGTTCCCCTGATACCACATGCCCCTCTCCCGCGTCCTCATCAACGACCTCCCGGCTTATCAGTGCCACCCAACCAGGGGAACCTGCCTCCCACCGTGTCGGCAAGATTGAGCACCATGTGAGTCAGGTAGAGGGAAGTCTCCTGGCGTCGCCCGGGAAACCTCGCTTACTCAAGGTCAACAACCCGGAGCTTGCTGTTCATCAGAGGCCAACAATCGCGCTGGAATGGAAGACCCGAGCAATCCCGGCAGTTCGTCGGGATCTTACAAGAAAGAGACGGGACGATACAAGCAATTGAGGGTGCCATGTCTTAAAACCTCACTCAGCTCGATTCCTGACACATCGTCACATCGTCAGGAACAGTTCGAAAACATCTGAAAAAATCCATGAACATTACTCATTCTCAAACAGGACGTTCCCGCTTGATGTTGGTCGCCGCCACGAGCGGAGCCTTCGCTCTCGCGGCCCCATCTGCTCAAGCGGCATGGTCGCTTCTCGACAACTTCGACAGCTACTCGGCAGGCCCTACCACGACCGCGACCGGTGGAAGCTGGACGTCCGTTTTCGATGGCACTGGAAATTCAAACGTCGTGGCCTCCGACAAGGTTCTGTCTTTGGAAACCAAAGGTGGTGCCGCATGGCGCGGTGCCAAAAAGGATATCACCGGCACGGCTGGCATCGCTGCGGGAACCACTGGCACGATTTTCTTCCAATTCAAGCCCTCCAGCGCGGGTGGCGCTTTCGATGTAATGATGGGACTCTCTCCCTCCATCAGCACCATTGATGACTCCAACGCGTGGCAGGATTTCAACGTCATGCCGTTCTTCGCCGGTGCCGGCGATGGCACGGCTGACCTGAAGGTCACGACGCCCGCCGACGGAGATATCAATCTCATTACCGACGCGACTTTGGATGTTTGGTACAACGTCTGGCTTGTCGTCGACAACGACCTTACTGCTCCAAGCTTCGATGTCTTCACCTCGACCGGCACGGCGGCGGGCTCCTTCGCAGGCACTGGCGCCTATGTGAACACCGGTGGAGCTGGCCTTGGAATCGGTCAGGACCTGAATGCCATCGGCTTCATGGCGGCAGGAGGCGCAGATTCTGCCGTTCTGCACGACAACATCTACTACACAAGCGGGGTCGATACGACCAACCCCGTTCCGGAGCCCTCGGTCGCCATTCTCGGTGGCTTGGGAATCCTGGGACTCCTACGCCGTCGCCGCTGAGAATCGTCGTCTGAATCTCCAAAAGGCGGACCTGATCAGGTCCGCCTTCTCTGTTCCAAGCTGGAAATGAAGAAGAGCAGGTCCATGTGCCGAGCATTTCTGCGGCTCCGGATGACTCCTGACAAACCCTCCGCTTGATCATCCTGGCAGGCCCACTAACAGTTCGAACATGATTGAAAAGGTGGTCGTCCTCGGGTCCGGCAGTGCGGGGCTTCTCGCCGCGCTGACCCTCAAACGCAAGCTGCCCCAACTCGAGGTGGAAATCGTCAGGGACCCTGATATCGGCATCATTGGCGTGGGCGAAGGCAGCACCCCGAATCTGGTCAGCCACCTGTTCAATTATGTCGGCATCAAGCGGAAACGCTTCTATGAGCTCGCGAAGCCGACATGGAAGCTCGGCATCCGCTTCAAGTGGGGTCCTCGCGGCAGCTTCAACTACACCTTTGACCAGCAGCTCGATCAGGAATTCAACGAACTCAAGGCCCCGAATGGTTTCTTCTGCCGGGAAAGCTTTTCCCAAGCCTCGGTCTCGTCCTGCCTGATGGACGAAGGCAAGGCCTTCATCCGCAAACCCAACGGTTCCCCCTTCATCCAAGGTGGCCATTCCTTCCACATCGAGAACGAGCATCTCGTCGAATGCCTCGAAAGCGAAGCGGTCGCCTCACGAGTCAGGATCACGGAGGGAAAAATGACAGGGGCCGAACGCGGCGACAACGGGATCGAGGCCATCCATCTGTCCGACGGACGACGAATCGATGCCGACCTGTTCGTCGATGCCAGTGGCTTCCGGGGCGAGCTGATCGGCAAGGTGCTCGAGGAGCCATTCGTCAGTTTTGACAAGACACTGTTCTGTGACCGCGCCGTGGTCGGCGGGTGGGAACGCGGCGATGAGCCCATCCTCCCCTACACCACCGCCGAACAAATGGACTCGGGCTGGTGCTGGCAGATCGAGCACGAACAACACATCAATCGTGGCTACGTCTTCTCATCCGACATGATCTCCGACGAGCAGGCCTTCGAGGAGTTCCGACGAAAGAACCCCAAGGTTCCCGACACCCCACGATTCGTTCCCTTCACTGCCGGCCATCGACGTCGCCCCTGGGTCGACAACGTTTTCTCCGTCGGCAATGCCGCAGGCTTCGTCGAACCCCTGGAAGCCACGGCACTGATGGTCATCTGTTCCCAGTGCAAGGCGCTCGCGACCATGATCCAGCAATCGACACTCGAGCTCTCCTCGACCATGCGGGACATGTACAACGGACTTCAACAGAAGGAATGGTCGCTGATTCGCGACTTCCTCGGACTTCACTACAAGTTCAATACCGCCGTCGACACACCCTTCTGGAAGCGATGCCGTGAGGAAACCGACCTCTCGGGAATCCAGGACGTGCTCGATTTCTACGAGGAAAACGGCCCCTCCGTCCTGATCCGCCACCTCCTCCCCGACTTCGTCAACGATTTCGGAGTCGAAGGGTTCCTCGTCATGCTGGTCGGCAACAAGGCCCCGTGCCGGAAGCAATACGAACCTGACTCCAAGCAAACCCGAAAATGGCAGCAGCGCTGTGCTTTCCTCGCAAAACAGGCGAAATCAGGCGTCGACGTCAAGCAGGCCCTCGGCTTCGTCCGGGACCCCCGCTGGGACTGGGCGGAAGGAAAATAGGGGCTCCGGCCCTCACCTTTCCGGAAGGATCATTACTCAAGCCGTCAAATTCCTTGGCGGCCTCGGTCGTTAGGCGGTTCACTCATCCAGATGCCCGCCGCCCGCGTCCTCATCGACGGCCCTTCCGAGCTCGTCTTCGACTACGCCATCCCCGACGACCTTCCGGTCGTCGCCGGCTGCCGTGTCCGCGTGCCGCTGCGCAACCGCTCCTCCTCAGGCACCGTCCTTCAGGTCGTCGAGTCCACCGACCTCGGCTTCGCCCTGCGTCCCCTCGACGCCCTCACCGACCCCGAGCCCCTCATCACCCCCAAGCTCCTCGAGGCAGGCCGCTGGATCGCCAACTACTACGGATGCA
Organism: Haloferula sp.; assembly: GCF_049672945.1. Taxonomy (NCBI): domain Bacteria; kingdom Pseudomonadati; phylum Verrucomicrobiota; class Verrucomicrobiia; order Verrucomicrobiales; family Verrucomicrobiaceae; genus Haloferula; species Haloferula sp. The sequence continues at coordinate 62,342 of NZ_JBATWY010000181.1, forward strand.
GTATGGAAAGCGTCGTCCGCGCCCTGCTCCCCGAAGCCGTCCGCACCGAGGAAAACTCCGCCAAAAGCCGCAAGTCCGTCGTCCTCGAAGGCACTCCCGACGAAGAAACCCTCGCCAACCTCGAGAAGCGCGCCCCGAAACAGCACACCATCCTAAGCCTGCTCGCCCACGCCCCTGACCACAAACTCCCCCTCACCGAACTCGGATCCAGCGCCGCCACCTCCGTGAAATCCCTGGCAAAAAAGGGCCTCGTCAAACTCATCGACGAAGAAGTCCGCCGCGACCCAGAAGCCGACGGCCTCGACGAGATCCTCCCCGACACCCCCCTCGCCCTCACCGACGAACAGCAAGTCGCGCTCGACGCCATTCTGGCTTCAATTTCCAATGATCCATTTCCAATTCCAAAACCAGAGGCACCGTCCAATATGGAGAAGGAGATTGCATCTCCTTCCACACAACCCGAGCCCACATCCGGACCGCTGACTTCAGTCGGCGTCGAAGGCGAAGCCAAAAACGAGACCGAACTCAAGAATCAAAACCTTGGCGAACTTGGCGACTTGGCGTTTCGCAATTCCCCGCCCACATCCCCATCCCTTCCTCTTCACACTCGGCACCCGGCACTCGGCACTCCGGCGAAGCCGTTCTTACTGTTAGGCGTCACCGGCTCCGGCAAAACCGAAGTCTATCTCCAGGCCGCCGCCGCCACCCTCAAGCTCGGCAAAACCGTCCTCGTCCTTGTCCCCGAAATCTCCCTCACCCCCCAAACCGTCCGCCGCTTCCGTGCCCGCTTCGCCCACGTCCAGGAACAAGTCGCCGTCCTCCACTCGAACCTCTCCCAAGGCGAGCGCTTCGACGAATGGCACCGCATCCGCAAAGG
>NZ_JBATWY010000182.1:0-17352 GCF_049672945.1 Haloferula sp.
TTTTCAGCACCCACTTCAAAATCACCAATCAAATTAGCGTGAATTTTTTGTCGGAGGTGATTCGGAAGCACTTCTCAGCGCTCGCCAATTTCATTTCGACCCCTTCAGCGTGGCTTCGAAGTTGGCGGCTCAAGACCGCCTTGGGGCTCTTAGCTTTGAACTCGAAGAGCCCCTCCGAGCAGATCCGGTCGTAGATTTCGTCGATTGAGAGAGCTTGTCCCGCATCACGCAGAACTTTGATTGCGGCTTCCTTGATGGTCATATTGTCTATTCTTCGGTTGTGAGCGCCAAATTTGCAGTTTTTGATGAGCCCCTTCAAGCCCATGTTCGGGACACTTGCCCCCTACTTCCCCTTCTTGGTTAGAACACGGGTTAAGCCTGCCTTCTCGATCGCCGATTCAAAATCACCCTTCGATATTCCGTGGCCTACATTGGCCTCACTAATGCCGAGCTCCCGTAAGCGACGGCTCACGACCTGCATCTTTGCCAAGCCCGGATGATCGGCGGGGAGAAAGCGCTCCTTGAAGAACAGCAACTGGCGGTGGGGACCAGGTGGATGCTCAAAGACATTCACAAACAGTCTTCGAATATCGACTTTGATCCGCATCGTCATTTCGGGGAACGGTGTTTGATCGAAGTCCTCATAGTAGGTGAAGGTCAGCTTTCCGGAATAAAGGTGGATCTTGGTCAGATCCGCCGCACGCGGATCCCCGTAGAGCTTGGCTCCACACTCGACGTAGATCCGGAGGATTGCAGGGAGCTCGTCGAGAAGGCTGCGGTGAATCGTGAAGTGCCCTTCATTCTCATCGGACCAGCCAAAGTCGAGTCCTTGGACTGCGAGCTCCAGCTCATCCTCGTCGCCCGCCGCAAACATCAGCTCACGAGCCTTCTCCTCCGCATTGGCATAGCTCCCGAAGAAACTTCGGAGATCACGTTGGAGTCGTTCCGAGAGATGATTAAACGGAATCTTCTTCCGAAGCTGCGCGGCAGCAACAAAGACAATGAGATCTTCTTTCCTTCTTTGACGCGCCGCCTCAAAGGTGGGTTCGCCGAATCGATCGATGAAGAGCTGCAGTGCTTTCGGCAAGGACCCGCAGGCTCTACGCACTTCGTCGATCCTCTCGAATTCACTCGGGCGCGGGAGCCGGCCGAGTTCCAAAACGGATTCCCAAAATTCATCAAGAAGCTCCCGGTGAGTTTCGTAGGGGTCTCGCTTGCTCTTAAGCGCTTTCAGCAAGCCCAGCTTTCGCGAAAGGGCTTCCCAGTCGATGAACCTCCGACTTCGCGAGGCCACGAAATCATGGAAGTCCTCCACTTGACGAAAGATGAAGTAGATTCCCAGCGCCACGGGCACCACCTCGGCGTGAAGGCTGTCCTCGATCAAAGCCTGGATCTCCGACGGCTCGAAGAACTTCTGGAAGGTGTCTCTACTAGTCATCACTCCATCCCCGTAGGTCTGGATGTCTGCGTAGGCTTCTTGTCCGGCGATCAGTGTCGAAACCACCATCAATCGTCGACAGTGATTCCAAGCGTCGATCAACGCATCGACCCTCTCCGCCGGATCTTCGATCACATTCAGGACAAAGCCGAGATTGACGACATCGGCCTGAACTTTGGGTTGATCCGGAGCGTGATTCGGATCCCAACCTGCACTCTCATGGTCCATTCGGCGGATGGCCTCGACGTCGGCACCATGCCCACAGCCATAGTCAAAGAAACTCTCACCTCGTCGCAGCTGACCCAGTTCGAGTAGGGTCTTCGTCGGCTTGGAAATTTCACTCCGGACAATAGCCGTTCGGTGGCGTTGAACTTTCGGTGGCTTCTGAGAAGCGGCAACCTTCTCCACCGAGGCACCCGAAGGATCCTGCATCTTAACCAAGCGGTGGGCTCGAAACCCCACCCCCTTGTCAGCGAGAAGTTTCTCCCAATTCAAGCGGAAGCCGATTCGTGAGGTCTCCTCAAGCAGACCCGCTTCCTCCTCTTCGCGAGTCAGACGGGCGAACTTCGCATGCAGCCGATGGTCAACCGGGATGAAGGTCTCTTTTCGGTGAAGAATCGGTGGATTCGCCCTGGCTCGGTAGTCGTCACGCCGAACTTTTCCGGAGATCAGATCAACGATCACCGCTTCCTTTAATTCGGGATGCGGTTTCCTTTCGAAGTCAGGATAGGAAAGAAAGGAAATCTTGGGCGAAGCGATATGAAATTTAAGAAGATTGAAAGAGTCGTCGATCTCCAGCCTCTTCCGCAGTTCACCGACCGTGATTCGAAGAGCGCTGGGTAAGCCCTCGGGGTCATCTCCGGGGTCGACCAGATAAACCGCCCCGGGTAAGCGCTTGCCATAGGGCAGGTCTCGCAGGGCAGCGCGGTATTCGGTCGCCGTCATCTTTGATCCAGAGAGTAGGTTCCAGAGAGCCCTGAGGTCCAATCGAATCCAGACGGGAATCTAGGCAGGAGATTCATCAGGATCCACCATATCACACTGGAGTCTCCGGGGAAGCCACGATAATCCTTGGACCAAGTCACCCAGCAAGAATGAAGATCCAGTGCCCCAACCCAAGCTGTGACCAAAGCCTCAGCGGCCCCAAATCCGCCATCGGGCAGCGGGCGACCTGTCCCCACTGCCGCCACTCCTTCATCTGGACCGACCGATTCTACACAGGCGAAACCTTCATCATCTACGATCTCGAGACCACCGGCCTCTGCCCGGATAACGACGAGTTCATCCAGATCGCGGCGGTCAAATTCAGCTCAGGCTGCCTCTGCCCAACCGACTCGTTCTTCAGCTTCGCCAAACCAAGACATCGCATCTCATCGTTCATCGAAAGCTACACCGGCATTGGAGATCGGGACGTCAGGGATGCCCCGAGACCCGAGCAGGTTCTCTGCCGGTTCGCGACCTGGTCCGCAGATGCCACCCTCATCGCCCACAATGCCAAGCGCTTCGACTCAAAATTCCTAACCGCCACCTGTCAGCGCCACGGTCTTCCCAGCCGTGAGGTCGACGCGATCGATTCGATCGGGATTTCGAAAATGCTGTTTGGCAAAACTAGGGGGACTGGCCACTCGCTCGACCACGTCAAGAACCGCCTCAGGCTTCAGGAGACGACGCTTCGGCGCCACGACGCCCGGGGAGATGTCGACATCCTTGGACGCGCCATTGAGGAAATGCACCGACGTCTCGGACTCGACAATGCGCTGAACGGCGTCCCCCGGCACTCGACGCGACTTCCCATCGTATGACCGACCGAGAATCCTCTCACTCTGCAAATACTCCGACTGCGCACTGCTATGTCGTCTACCCCGTCCTCCCCATGGACATCCTCAGCCTCTACGTCCTCCTTCCCGCTTGAACCAAGCCATCCCTTTCACCAATGTCTCCCCATGAACCAAGCGGACCAGCTGCGGGAATCCCGATCAAGGCACAAGCTGAAGAGCGCCGAAGCCGCTGCGAAGCAGTTTCGCGCCTTCAAGGCGGTTCTACCTATTGCCAAGAAGAGTTCGGAATCTTCCGCGACCACGACAAAGGAGGTGAGTTCTCGGCCGAGCATGCCGAACTGAGTCACACGCGCCACCCAGACTCGGACAATCTTGGATATAGCACGAGTCTTGCCCCGGTGCTGAGTAAGGCTTCAGCCAATGCGCCACTCCCTTCAGCTTCCTTTCGCTGGAGGTCGATCGGCAAGGCTCTGGCGCAGGGTCTCTACAACGTGCGGACTCAAGCGAAAGCCCGTTTGCGACAAGCGCAGAAAAGCATCCTCAAAATCGATCAGGCCTGCCGCAGCGGCATTCGTCAGAAGACCCGCCGTGCCGGTGACCCGCAAGCCGAGCTCGCTCGCCACCTTGCGGCCCCGCTTCTCATCGAGGATCAGCAGACTGCAATCCCGATGTTGCCACGCCAGCGTGATCGCCGAAGCCTCTCCCCGATCCAGCACACCCGTTTCCTCAAGAGGCGGTGACCCGTCAGGAACCACCGAAATCCAATCGGGTGCTTGCAGAAAAAAGCGCCTCAGATTTTCCGGTGCTCCGGGATGCACGGCTTCACTCCGGACCGACTCGGTCACCGTCACCTTGCCATAAAGCCTGCGCAGCAAATCCAACTCCCCATCTCGGCCAGACTGGACAGTACCGAGTTGTCGCTAATGACGATCACGGGATCTCTTGCCGGAATTCGGACGACCTACGGGCATCCTCCAGAATCTCATCCGCCGATTGCCCGGGCCATGCCCCGTGTCGGGTGAGCACCGCTTGTGCCTCCCAGCGTGATTCCAGTTCCAGCATCCTCCGCACCTGTTCCAGCGACAGCACATCCTTCGCATACGCCTCCGCCGCCAGAGCCTCAAGAGCCGCCCGCCCCAGATTCTGGAACCCAGCCCCCAACTCCGCCGCCAATTCGTCAGGAATGTTCACGGTCAAGGTCATCGGTTGTCACCCTAAGCCATCCCCCTCCCCGTGCAAAGACGAAACCAGCCCTCTTCATTCTCTCGTTTTTCACTCACTACTCGGCACTTCCCCAATCGCTCCGCGTCCCCATGCCCCTCCCCGATTCCAAACTCCATCCGAACATCCAAAGCTCGAAAGTCTGGTCGAATGAGCGCTACGGAAGACGGAGAAAACTGGCTCGCCCCATCCTTGTCCTACCCTACCTCCTATTCTGGTTCCACAACCTGAGACCCCCGAAACCGATGAGCAACTCCACCGACCCTATCCCGCCGGAATACTTCTCTTACCGCCCGGATTCCTACTGGCAAGATGGCAACCCGCTCGCGGCGATCCTTCGCAATGTGAAAGGGACGAATCGCCGGCGGATCATCGTCGATTACTGGAATGCCGGGAAGATCGACGAACTCGCTCCAGAGCTCTTGGAGGACGAAACAGATCCCGAGCTCAAGTCGTTTCTGGAAGGGATCGACCCCTCGTTCATGGGCGGCGAGTACCTCCCGGACCTCGGCCCGACGGAGGTTGAGATCGTCCGCGTGGAGCTGAAGTCGACGACTTCCGATGTGATCAGCATCCGTGCCCGCATGGAGTCCGGGGATCCGCGGATTCATTACCGGATCGTCGATGAATATGAGACGGATTTCTCCTTCACTCCCAAGACCTCTAACAAGCCCCTCACCCAGGGGGAACTGATCGCCATGATCGATGGCGTGGACGATGGCAGGGACGGCGGCCTCGCGCTTTGCTACAATCAAATGAATGCCGACGGCGGGTCGTGCCCGGAGAGTCTGCGCGAGTTCACCACCCTGAGTTCGGAATTTTATCCCGACCTCTATGATCACTACGATGAGATCCACGAGGACTGGATGCGCGAGGAACTCGCGAAGCTGGATGCCTTGGACGAATTGGAGGAAGCCGAAGAATCCTGATCACAGGCCGGAGGGTATAGGAGCAAGCAGAGTCGTGTCCGGTGAAGACGTCCATGGTTTGAAGAGGATGAAAAGCTGGCGGCTTCAGAGGTCAGAGATCGAGCACTCGCCACAGCAGGCTCGCGGGTGGGGCTTTCCGGTCGAAGAAGGCACGGAATGCCTCAATCACGGAATCCAGGCTCAGCAGATCCCGCTGTTGACCGTCGTTCACCACATCGCACTTCACTAAAAACTTCCTGGTTGATGAGCCGCTCCGATTCGCTGCCCGGTAGTGAATGTATTTATCCAAATCGTCCCCAGTGATCCTCCATTCCAGGTGGTATCCATTCAGCCCGCGGAGGGCTTGGACGTAGTTGCTGTGGGCGATCGAGAGAATGGCGTAGCTGTTGCCCAGTCCCTGATCCAATTCCCTCAGGGCTTCCTCAACAACATCCCACGGAGGGTTTCCAAGCTTCCCCTTCCCCTCCGTTTCAAGCTTCATGCCGCGTATTTTTGGGGGTTCCGTCGGGAACCCGATCGTAAATGAGAAACCAAAAGTTTCGGAGTCTCGTGGTGGCTTCGAGCGATCAGAAAAGATCATGCAGCCATGATTCCTGAAGGGGTCGGACAAGTAGAGGGTGAGCTCACTTGTCTTCGTCTCCGGAACATGAAATGTTGCGACATGCCTAACACTGTCAAACAGGGCCGAGCGGGTAGGACCCGTGCCCCCATGGAGCGGATCTACCACATCCATGAGGCCGTCGCTTCAGGGCGACTACCAAACTGCTCCGTCCTCGCGGAGGAACTGGAGGTCACTCCCAAAACCATTCAGCGGGACATCACCTTCATGCGAGACCGGCTCAGCCTGCCGATCGAATACGACGACCCATCGTATGGCTACCGCTACACCGAGGACGTCAGCACCTTTCCCGTGTTCGAGATGGGAGCCGAGGAGCTGGCGGGACTGTTCCTTTCCCGACAGGCCTTGGAGTCGGTGCGAGGCACTCAACTTGAACAGACGATGCGCGAAGTCTTCGCCAAGCTGACGCGCTCCATCGAGGGCAAAGTGAAATTCGCCTGGGCCGATCTCGACAAGGCACTCTCGCGCAAGCCGGGTGCGGTGACCAAGACGGACCTCAAGCTTTTCGGGAATCTTGCTGAGGCGGTGCTCAAGCGGCGAGAAGTGGCATTCGACTATCGCAAGCTCGGCTCCGACCGCAGCGAGAAGCGGCGTATCCAGCCCTATCACCTCGGCGAGGTTGACCAATGTTGGTATCTGATCGGCTACGATCTCGATCGCAAGGGTCTGCGCACCTTCGCTTTTCCCCGCATCCGGGCAGCCAAGACGCATAAGGAAACCTTCAAGGTGCCCGACGACTTCAACGGCCCGTCCTACCTTGGCACGTCCTTCGGAATCTGGACCGACCCCGAGCGCCCGGATTTCAAACAGGAAGTGCGCATCGAACTCAGTGGCTACGCCGCAAGACTCGTTCAGGAGCGCCGCTGGCACCCGAGCCAACAGGTCACTCCGCTCAATGCCACTGCCAGCCGTGTGGAAGTTCGCTTCGAAGTCGGGAGGCTCGAGGAACTCGTCCGCTGGACCCTGAGCTGGGGCAGCCAGGCAAAAGTGAAGGAACCGAAGGAACTGCGTGACCGGGTCAAGGCCGAGGCGGCGAAGATTTTGTAAGGTGGCATCGGCGGCCTTCGTCACAGTCCCTCGTGAAAGGCAAACACCGCCAGTTGCTGCTCGACTTGTTTGAGCTTACGCGGGAGCAGGATCGCGACGATACGTCGGTGATAGCGGTCCGGCGGTGCACCCCTGCTGAAAGGCAGGCTCCAGATCAAGCGAGGTGCCAGTCGGCAGGCCCAGCGGACGAGCCCGGCAGCATTGCCGCGACGTAGGCGCTCATACATCCCGGCCTCGACTTCATCACGCAGCCACCGGCGCACAACCTCCAGCTCCCAGGGATCAGGACTGGGATCCAAAAGCACCTCCCGCATGTCCTCCCAAAAGCTCAGGTTGCCTGAAGACAGGCGAGCGGTCTCCCGCCGAGCCTTCTTGACGGCAGTCGGGCAGGCGACCTTTGCGTGGTGGCGGATCATGACCGGGCGAGGCGTTGGTTCATGCGAACACCATCGCATCCCGGGGTAGGACAAAGACGGGGCGAGCCGAGCGATTCTTTGAGGTTTTTCGGGACCGTCACATCGGTCTTGCCGGCTCAAGCCGACCTGCCCGAGAATCCAAACGAATCAAGATATCTGCGCATGAACAACCTCCCCCTCATATTTGAGAACGGCCACCTCTTCACGATATTGGCCGGGGAAAGTTGGTTGATCGACACAGGTGCCCCGGACAGCTTTGGCGAGGATCGGGAACTGGAGCTGGCGGAACAAACCTTCAAGATTGCACCCTCCTTTATGGGCTTGGATGCCGAGCAGCTTACTCGTTTCGTGGATACGCCGTGCCGTGGTTTGCTCGGGGGCGACGTGCTCGGCGCCTTCGATATGCTTTTCAATGTGACAGCTGGCCACCTGACCCTGTCCGAAGACCAACTCGATCACCCCGGAAGTCCAGTCGAACTCGACAGCTTCATGGGCATTCCGATTGTCGAGCTGAATTGCAGCGGAAGGAGCTTCCGCTTCTTCTTCGACACTGGTGCCCAGATATCCTATCTGCAGGATGACCTACTGTTGGATTACCCGGCGCTCGGCGACATGAAGGATTTCTATCCGGGATTTGGCGAGTTTGAGACCCCGACGCACGAGGTGGCGTTGGAGCTGGCTGGAATCCCACTTATCCAGCGATGTGGCCGCCTACCCGGCCTCCTCGGCATGTCACTCGGCATGGCCGACGTCGAAGGTGTTCTTGGCAATGCTTTCATGGCCAACAGGCTCGTCGGATATTTCCCCCGCAGGATGCAGCTCCGTCTATGAGAGGTTCCCCCCATGACTCCTGGGCGCATATTTACGACCTTGCCTATAAGCGCACATTCGGACCTCTCTATCAGGGGCTCACAGACACCACGTTATCCCTCGTCGAGGAGCGGCTGCCTCCCGGCTCGAGGATCATCGACTTCGGCGCGGGAACCGGCCGCCTATCATTGCCTCTTTCCGAGCGTGGCTTCGCGGTGACCTCGCTGGAGCCTTCGGCGGACATGATGGACCAACTGGCGGCGAAGGAAGGGAAACTTCAGCCCCGCCCAAAACACCCGATTCGGACAATCCGGGCCAAGATGCAGGACTACCCCGGAACAGGAGAACACGATCTTGCGCTCTGCGTCTTCACTGTTCTCCTCTACCTCCTCGACGAGAAATCTCTGAACCTCGCGATGGCAGCCGCCTACAACGCTCTGAAGCCCGGAGGCCAGTTGCTTATCGACATCCCTTCCGAGCGCCTATTTGGCGGGTATACTCACAAGGACGAGATGCTCGAGAGGACCGTTCGAGTCAACCATGAGCGCGATCAGGTCTTCACTTACGAAGAAGAAATCCGGGTGGCGGGTAGCGATGACAATTGGGCTGAATACCGGGATCGATTCTCAATCCGTTGCTGGGACGAGATGAGTGTCTGGGCAGCTCTCAGATCCGCAGGTTTCGTAGCCAAGGAGGAGCTCACGACCACTTTTGCTGGCAGTGGATCTAGGTATTACCTTCTGGAGGCTGACCCTGCGGCTGAATTATGACTACACCCTCCGGATCTAGGGCGGAGTATTTCAAGGTAACAGCCCGCGAGTGATGCGTTCCGTAGGCCCTGTCCCCTCACAGCTCCGTCAACCGTATCGCAATCTCCTCCCAGACCTGGCCCTGATTCGAGGCATGGCCCTGCTTGGCTTCGAGGGAATCTGAAACCGCCCGCGACTTCGATTTCCGAAGCTGCGAATAGGCGACATTCCCGCTGGGCGAGAACACGTGGGACTCATACGACCAGCGGCCCTGTTCGGTGCAACTGACGGGAACATCAAGTTGTGTCCCTGCCTCGATCAGGATGGTGGTATTGAGGATCCGGTTCTGCTTGGCCCCCTTCAGCTCCTCCCCATCAAAGAGCATGATGTGGTGCGGTGTCCCATTGACGACTCGGAGGTTGGGCACGGATCCCCCTTCGCTGACCTCGGTGATCGAGAACAGCTCGTGGGCCTGGGCATCGACCAGCGTGATGTAGGCCGGTTCCGGACGCGGTGTCGCGATCACCGGCCAAAGGCCAATGCCGCCGTGAATGCGGGGTTCACCCAAACGCACCGAATCAAGAAGAGAGCGAATGGCCGGATGAATGGGGGAAGAATTTTCAGACATGCCCCCACCGTAGAAGGAGGGGTTGGACATCCGCAGGGTGAGGAGGGTAAGATCATACCCATCTCCCCGACTGGGAGAAAACCGACACATGTGTCGGTTTTCTCATCGGCTCTCCACTGTCTACTTTTTCCCGGGCCATTCGCTGACTCGGTCCCAGTAGGATTGGAGCCATGCAGCGTATGCCTCGGGATCAGGCTGGGTCCTTATTGCCTTCTTCGAGCCAAGCGCCTCGTGATCAGGCCACAAGTGCAGGCGGTCGAGTTGGCGTGTGGCCTTAGCCGCCTTTTCGGCATCCTTGAGAGATTGGATCGCATACTCGACCCATTTTGGCCCTCCGTCGTAGATCGACATGTCCATCGTCACACCCAGCTTCTCCGCGTTCCTGGCAATTCTCTCTGCGATCCCCAGCCTCAGGTTCACCGGTTCCATGAAGATCGTGTGCGGCTTGGCAGCCTTGACGGCCTTGAACACATCGAGCATCCCCTTGTAGCCGACCTCCGGGAAAACTGGTGCAACGGCCACATAGGTCGGGATGCCGGCTTTGTGGGCGTCAAGGAGCAGCTTTAGACGTTGATTGGGATGAGGGACGCTTGGCTCGTAGAGCTTGCGCAGCGTTTCATCCAAGGTCGGCAGGCTGGTGCCCAGCAGCAGTCGGTTGCCAAAGGATTTGAAGATGTCGAAGTCCTGACGCGCGAGTGGGCTGCGGGTCAGGATGCGGACGTTGAGTGTTGAGTAGTCGCGGATGGCTTCGAGCGCATTTCTGAGCGTCTGGCGGGCGAGTTCATTGAGGAGTTTCTGTTTCGCGGCATCAGGGTTGCGGATGGTCTGGTAGGGATCGGTGGTGCTGCAGAGGAACACGGCGCGGTTGCCATCGGCATTCAGCTGGCTGACCGGCGTTCTTTCCGCCTTGCGCAGCGAAGTCATGAACTTCTTCCTATCCCAAGGTCGCACCAACACATAGTTCCCCCAGTCCGCGACGGGATCGGTGACGCCATAAGACTCCAGTAGGCCTTGTTGGTATTTGATGCTCGTTTCGGTGACGTAACAGAACCGACAACCGTGGGCGCAACCCATGAACAAGTTGAGAGCCCACGAACTGAGGCTCTTGTATTTGAAACGGTTGCGCTCGATCGTCGCCGGAGAATCGTACAGGGCCGAGATCATGGATGATGAGGTGCTCACCAGCTTAGCGGAGGATCTGATCGAAAAACGCGTCGATTTCCATTTTAGCCAGTTTCAGCTGCTTTTTCTCTGCAGCCCCGAGCTTGCCCTCCAACCCGGAAAACAATCGAAGCTTCTTCTGGATTCCGGTGATGCTCGAAAGCAGTGCTTCCCGCTTGGCAGCCTCAGCATCATCGCCCGCCTCGGATTCGCGCTCCGGCGGCTGCGGAAGCACCCCGCAGGCGACGTAGGCCTGCCGGAGGGTCGGGCTCCACTCCAGCAGCGCTCTGACATCCTGCCACTGCTTCGCCAGCGCCATGTAGCGCTGCGAGGTGCGCTCGCTCATGATCTCATTCCCGAGGTTCTTCTCGCGCCAGGCTCCGAAGTCGCCACGACCGAGTTTCGCCTTGGCCGCGTTGAGCAGCTTGCCGCTTCCCCATGCGTAAACGAGGGCTGAGGCCCCGGCTTGCACGGCTCTAATGGCATGCTGGGATGCCTGGGCGGCAAAGTCCTTGATACTTTTGACAACGATTGCGTCCGACAGTTCGCCCGCCTTCGCGATCAGTCCCTCCACCTCCGAAAGTTGTTTTACAACCTCCTTCGGAGTCAGGTCGGGGACAATCTCAATCTCGGTCCTCTTCGCCTGTTTCTTTCTGGGTGTGGATTTTCTTGATTTGGCAGCCATCAGTTCACCATGTGAATTCTCTATCAACTAGCGAAGTGAAGAATCACCGTCAACCATAGAGCTAGGTCCGTTCCCTCTCTGCAATTTCCGTTTCCTCGATCCGAAGCGCCAAGTGGCGGCATGGCTCAAGGCGATTGATCGTAGGGAAGACAATCAGCCCCCGGTTTACCAAGTGAAAGAGGTGGTTGGTGTAATCATGCACCCTTCTAAACGTGAACGAGAGGCTAGGATTCATAGCTCCTCGCAGCACTGCAATTCCCATGATCGTCGCGTCATAAAGAACTGATAGAGGCTCTCTGTCTCTCTCCACATCATCACGAAGAAGCCCGCTCAGCCCTGTGCTGCGTCGGGCTCTTTCGTTTCTGACACTAACAACAAACTACACCAACATGTCCCATTTCTTCAGACACATCCCCCACCCTTACCGGCCGTGGCTGCGACTTCGGCGGCGTTCAAATCGGAAACCGTTTCTGATTTCACTCGCCGGACTCGCGCTGGTTCTCAGCTGTGCCTCGTGCACTTCGACCTACACCGAACCCGCTCCCATCCCGGTGACGGATACCGAGCCGATCGGCAAGGGCTTGTCCATCATCGGCTACTCGATCCTCGGGGGCATGGTGGTCCTCGTACTGGGCTCCATCATCAAGCGGTAGAACCCACAACCCGACCCACCATGAATCCCGTCTTCTACCTGAAGGTCTTCGCCTGGATCGCGATCGTGGCGCTTTGCCTCGCCATCTTCTCCGACTTCTGGCTGCCGATGCTGATCGGGGCGGTGGTGATCACCGCCCTCGTGGCACTGGCAACCCCTTCGCGAAAATGAATCCCAACCATCAACCACCATGCCACGTAACCTCTACAGCCCGCGGCTGTCGGACGACGTTGTGCGCCTTCTCTACCGGGAGGGCCAACGACGCCGTATGCCGATGACCCGCTTGGCGGATGAACTGATCATGGCGGCTTTGGCCATGGCGCCGTCATCCAACAAGCCAACGATCAGTGAGCCAATTGCCGAACGTTCGGCAAGGCCCACTGCATCCGGAAAACAGGCGGCCTGAAGCGCTCCTGCTTCCGCTCCCCAAGACCCGCTCCGGCACTGTCCGGCGCGGGTCTTTTCATTCTCCCCAGAACACAACCCCAACCAAACCAGCCAATGGCTATCAAACTAATTGCCAACTACTCCAAGCGTCTCGGCCTGCCGGGATACTCGTCCCACCAGTTCAGCGTCTCCGTCGAGACCGAGCTGGTGGCCACCGACGACATTCCCGGTGAAGCCGAGCGCATCTACCACCTGCTCCAGACCAACGTCGACGAGCAGATTCATCAAACCGGCTTCGTCCCGCCCGCCGACTACGGCATGGACGACGCGCCGACTCACAAGAACGGCACCAGCGGCAATCACTCCTCTAACGGGCACTCGCCTCATGGTAGTGATCGCTGGAAGTGCTCCGACAAGCAGCGGGATCTCATCCTCAAGCTCGTCGACGAGCATTCGCTCGACCGCAATGAGGTCGAGCACCTCGCCTGCCAACGCTTCGGCCACGGCGTCCGCCAACTCAACAAAATGGAAGCCTCGGGGTTGATCGATGAACTCATCGACACCCACGGCGGAAACCAACGTCGCGCCAATGGACGTCGCTCGGCCTACGCCGGCACCAACGGGAAAGGCGGTCACTCATGATCGCCCTTGCCAACCAGACTCCGGTCGCGCGTACGCTGCCCAGGCACATCTCGCCATCGGCAGCGAAGTCGTATCTGAGTTGCTCGCTGAAATTCTACTTCGAGCGGGTCTTGCAGTTGCCGGCTCCGACCACCCCGGCACTCCACCTCGGCAAGGCCGTCCACGCCGCGCTTCAGGCATTCCACCTGGCACGCTGGCGCGGCGGCGAGGATTCACCCGAATCCGTTGCCGCGGCCTTCCATCATTCGTTCAACGAACTCGAACGCAACGAAGGTCCGGTGAAGTGGAAGGACGACAAGGACCGCACAAAGTCTTACGAAGCTGGTGCACGAGTGCTTGGCGCCTACCTCGACTCCGATGAGGTGTTGAAGGGCAGGCCGCTCGCTGTCGAAGTGCCGCTGACTGAGGAAATCGAAGGACTACCCGTGCCACTCACTGGCATGGTGGACCTCGTCACCGGAGACATGGTGGCGGTCGACTTCAAGTCGGCGGCCACCACCCCGAACCCGAGACAAGCGGCGTTCGACCACGAGCTGCAGTTGGTCGTCTATCAGCTGCTCATCGAGCGTGCCAGCGGACGCACCCCGAAGTCCCTCGATCTGATCTTCCTCGTGAAGACGAAGGAGCCGAAGGTCATCCGGGTCTCCTCACCACCGGCCGACAAGGCCCGCGTGCTGCGGGTGATCACATTGCTCCGCACGGCAGTCGAAGGCATGGCGGATGGACGCTTCCATCCGCAGCCCGGCATGCACTGCTCGTGGTGCCCGTATCGAAACGAATGCACCAAGTGGCCCGCCTCCATGACGGGCAATGCGGCGTGAAAGCCACCAGCTTCTCGGCGGGGGCGATTGTGCTCCCGTCGGGCGGCTGGTATCCTCCCTCATCTCCCGGGGGAGATTTCCGGAAGTCCACCGAACCGGTGGCAAGCTTCCCCAACCCCATCTCCTACCATGAAACTTCCCCACAAGATCCTCGTCGAGCGCCTGACCCAACACAGCCAGGCCCTCGCACTCCCCCTCGGTCGCCGCGTCGGCCAACCGGGGCACGACGTCGCTCGCGACTACCTGCTCAAGCAGATGAAGCGGATCGGCCTCAAGCCTTTTGACGGTGACAGCTACGAACTCACCTACGAACTACCTCACCCGAACGGAGGAAAGCTCCAGAAATTCACTAACCTAGTGGGCGTCATCCCGGGGCGTGATCGAACCCTGCCGCCGATCCTACTCGGTGCCCACTACGACAGCGTCATCGACGCTCCCTGCGTCGACGACAACGCCACCTCCGTGGCCCACAACCTCGTGCTCGCCGAGCAATACTCCAAGGAACCGCTGGAGCGGGACGTGGTCATCGCGTTCTTCGATGCCGAAGAGCCTCCTCACTTCCTTGGGAAGACGATGGGTTCACGACGCTTCTGCGAGGATTACTGCGGTGACATCGACTTCGCAGCAGTGATCGTCACCGACTTGGTTGGTCATGATGTGGAAGCTTCCGACCTTGGGCTTCCGAAGGCCGCTTCCTCAATCATGCCCCATCTGAAGAAACTCGTGGCGGTGATGGGATCGGAAAGCGATGGAACCTTCCCGGAGATCGTCGAATCTGCCGCCAAGGGAGCCAAGGGATTGCGAGTTCTTGCCACCCTTCACCGCTACGTGGGGCCGATGTCCGACCATGCCGCGTTCGCCGATGCCGGACACCCGTTCCTCTTCCTGAGCTGCGGGCAGGGTCGACACTACCATACTCCCGAGGACACCCTCGACTGGATCAACTTCGACAAGCTTGCCAACATCACCCGGCTTATCGCGGATCTGGTCACACGCATTGACCAGACTCCACCCACTGCCGACCACTCACAGATGGATCCATTCGAGTTCGAGATACGGATGCTTCGCAAGGCGCTTGGCCCGATCGCCATTGCCGGGTTGCGGGCGTATGGCATGGCAATCCCAGAATCCAGGGAGGAACTCGATGACTTCATCGGCGGACTCATTGACGGAAATCTGATGTAACAACGACCCAACTCCACAACTCTCGCAAGAAGGGCGGCTCCGTGAATCGGGGCCGCCCTTCGCGCATTCAGAAACCAACAACCAAACCAACATGTCCCAAAATCAATACAACCTACCCCTCCTCGAAGCCGTGTGCCGTCGGGGAGTCCTCTGCAACACCAGCGTCCGTTACTGGCGCGGGTGCAAGCGCCTCAAGCCCGAAGACCTTGGGCTCAACCCGGCCAGCGTGAGCGACCGGCTGATCCAGCTCGGTCACAAGCGGCTCGTTCCACGTGAAGCACTCGCTGCCTTCGCGCTGATCGAATCGCGTGCTCATGCCATGGTCGAAAGTGCGAGCTTCCCGTTCCTCGGTGGCATCGCCCGCTTCGTCCCGAACCCCCGGCTCGTCGGTCTGACCGATGGCCTCGACAAACTCCGTGACGAGTTCCGCGAAGCGACACTCGACTTCGTCGCTGGCTACGGACCACTCCGTGACCGGGCAATGGCCGAGTGGCGTGATGTCGCCGAAAACCTCAATGGAAGTGCCGAGCACCTGCTCATGACCATCGAGCAATCGTTTCCACCGGCCGGCGACATCACCAAGCGTTTCGCTTTTGAAACTCGGCTCTTCCAAGTCGCGGCTCCCGAAAGCCTGCGCATTGACGTCGCCGAGTCCATCGACCAACTGGAAATCGCCGATGAACGTAGTAGGATTGCCCAAGAGGCATCGCGTCGTCTTCAAGGTGACCTCGATGGATTCATCCGTGAAAGCGTCACCACGCTGCGCCAGGAGGCAGCACGGCTTGCCAGCGACGTGCTTGCCACCATCGACGGCAGTGAGAACGGAGTGCATCAACGCACGCTCAATCGACTCAGCACCTTCATCGACAGCTTCCGTTCGTTGAACTTCGCTGGAGACGCCCAACTCGAAAGCACCCTCGATCGTTTCCGCCGTGAGTTACTCACCCGGAGCGCCGAGGACTACCGCAACGACGCCACCGCCATGGCCAGCCTGACCGAAGGCCTGAACCTCCTCCACGACAACGCCGTGGCCATGGCCCGCACCGAAGGCCGCGACGTGCTCACGCGCTTCGGCCAGATGGGCAGCCGCCGTCTTGAAGCGGTGGGCTGAATGGAAACCAACTTCCGGGTGTCCTGCTATCGCAGTATGCCCGGGAGGATGGTGCCGTTTCAGACAGGAAATTCCTTGGCGTCCCTCAGTATCCGCGTTTCGACCTCCGTCGAAATCCAGAAGCGGGCTGAATCGCGCAATTTCTCGATCAGAGGAGCCACCGCATCAACAAGCCCACGGGACTTCGCTTCGACAAGGCAACCGAGTGTGCCGGTGAAGCGGAGTCCGTTGGCTTTCGCCAAAGCACGTGCTTGAAGATCATCAAGGATCAACAGCGATCCCGGGTGCTCCATCGCCAGTGTGAGGCACTCGGCTTCTCCGGCGTGCACCACAGATCCGAATCCCTTCGATAGGAGACGGTCTTGAGGTAGCACCATCTTGAAGTGAGAAGCTGCATCACCTGCCTTGGGAAAAAGATCCCGCTTGGCTCGCAGCTCCTCCACCACAGCAGGCGGTATTACCACATTGCCAAACAAGCCCTGAAGCACATCCAGTCGATCAATCTCCGCGAAATTGATGATCGGCGTGGTGTTGCTGATGATTAGCCTTCCTTCAGCCATTCTCCGAGCTCTTCGCGTTCCTCCCTGTAGTCAGATAACCCAAGCGGCTGGGGAATCCCGCGCTCACCGAGCCAATGTTGGAACTCAGCTTTGCCGATGCCTGCCAGTCGGCACGCCGCAGCTCCGCCAATGATGCCGTCGCTGAACAAGGCCGCCGCGAGACGCCGAAGCAGCTCCCGCTCCATTTCAGCGGGAGGGATGCGGGCGTTGGCCAGCGCGTCACCGGGCAAGGTCAGGACCAAATCGTTCATGCGAAAACATACGCCCACCACCCGATCTCCACCAGCCCGGATTTCACCGCCTCACGCCTCTGCCATCCCCCCGGCAGCGGCGACCCCTTTCCCAGACACGACCCCAACCCTCCCCAACCAGACTGCTCTGCCCTCACACGCCTGATTTTCCAACCACCACTCCTATTCCTAACATCGCTGCCACTCCTAAGCCGCTCCCACCATTCCCCAACACAAAGCACTTCCCCCCGACCCCGCGCAAAGGGCGGCTCCATCCCGGAGC
>NZ_JBATWY010000183.1:0-79565 GCF_049672945.1 Haloferula sp.
CCTTCCTTGTTTTCAAGGGTTTTGACATCAGCGTCAATTCGATGACCCTGGGTGGTCTGGCGGTCGCGATCGGGATGGTGGTGGATGACGCGATTGTCGATGTGGAGAACGTCTTCCGGCGATTGAAGGAAAACGCGGCGAGGTCGGTTCCAAGACCGCGGTTGGAAGTGATTGCGAAGGCTTCCGGTGAGGTAAGAAACTCGATTTTCTACGCGACGGTGCTGATCATCCTGGTGTTCCTTCCGCTACTGGGTTTGACGGGGGTTGAGGGCAAGCTGTTCGCGCCGATTGCGATTGCGACCATTGTTTCGATGATCGCGTCGTTCGTGGTTTCGCTTACGGTGATTCCCGTACTTTGCTCTCTCCTATTGCATCCCAAAGCGAATCGTGAGCACGGCGATGGCAGGCTGGTGCGCTGGATGAAGAAGGTCCTTGAGCATACGCTTTTGAAACTTGCACTGAGCCGGCCCTTGCTGGTGCTGGCGGTGGCCTTTGGGATGTTGATGGCGGCTTTTTCGCTCTATCCGGCGATGAACAAGGACTTCCTGCCGAAGTTCGAGGAAGAGACCGCGCTGGTCGCCGCAACCTCGGCTCCAGGAACTTCGCTTGAGGAGATGAACCGGATTTCTGATGTGATCGAGCAGCAGATTTTGTCGATTCCGGAAGTCCGGCAAGTTGGGCGTCGGCTTGGTCGAGCCGAGCGTGGCGATCATGTGGTACCGGTTTCGACTGCCGAGTTTGATGTGGATTTCCGCGATGCGGCGGACGATGAGAACGCGCGTTCCCGCAAGGAGGTGCTGGCCGAGATTTCCGCAAAGGTGAAGACGGTGCCAGGGGTGTTTGCCGTCGTCAGCGGGCCGCTCGCCGACCGTATCGGCCACATGCTCAGCGGGGTCTCCGCACCGGTGGCGGTGAAGGTGTTCGGCCCCGATCTTGAAAAGATCCGGGAGATCGGTGTGGAAATCCAGGAGATCGCGCAGGGGATTCCGGGCTTCGACAATGCGAAGCTCGACCAAGCGTCCTCGATTCCCCAACTGCGGGTTGAGGTCGACCGGAGCCGCGCGCTTGCCTACGGAATCTCGCCGGGCGAGTTGAATGACGATTTGTCGACCCTCGTTGGAGGAAAGGAAGTGGCGGAGTTGTTCGATGGTCAGCGCCGGATCAATCTGGTGACCCGCCTGCCGTTGGAAATGAGGGATACCCCGGAGAAGATCGCGCAGATGCCGATTCAGGTTTCCGAGAAGCAGTGGGTGCCACTTGAGCAGATCGCCGAGGTGCGTGAAGCGAAGGGGCCGAACGTGATCTTTCGGGAGAACGCGCAACGACGTTTTGCACTGGGGATCAAGCCGACGGTGCGTGATGTGTCCAATCTGGCGCAGCGCTTGGAAGAGGAGGTGATGGAGAAGGTGGAGAGACCGGAGGGTTACTTCATTACCTTCGAGGGCGAGTTCAAATCGCAGCAGGAAGCGACGCGGAGGATTCTAGCCTATTCGGCGTTGGTCTTCGTCGCGGTGTTCATGATGCTCTACGGCTACTTTCGTAGTTCGTCGCTGGCGCTGCAGGTGCTGGTCAACATTCCGCTCGCGCTGATGGGCGGTCTGGTTTTCACCTACTTCAAGCTGAACAACATCAGCATCGCCACGCTGGTGGGATTCATCGCCGTCGGTGGTGTGGCCGCGCGTAACGGGATCATGATGATTTCCCACTACCTGCACCTGATGCAGCACGAGGGTGAGGGATTCACCCGCAGGATGGTGGTGCGTGGCACGCTTGAACGGCTGGTGCCGGTGACGATGACCGCCCTGTCGGCCGGGATCGGACTGATTCCGCTGGTGCTCGCGGCCGATCAGCCGGGGAAAGAGATTCTCCACCCGGTGGCGGTGGTGATTGTCGGCGGTCTGATCTCTTCGACCTTTCTGGATATGGCGGTGACGCCGGCGATGTTCTGGCTGGTCGGTCGCAAGGCTGCGCTGAAGGCGATCCGGCTCAAGTCGAAGGCGGCGCAGTGAAAATTTTCTTGAGAGATGAAGTTCAACCTAACAACCAAACCAATAATGATGAAAACACTGAATACGATGATGGCGGCATGTGCCTTGATGGTGATTCCTGCGCTGCATGCTGAAGAAAAGAAGGCCGGTCCGAACGGGGGGCGGGTGATCTCGAGCGTGGAGCCTCACGTCGAATTTTTCGTGATGGAAGATCGCAAGCTGAAGCTGACTTTCCTCGATGAGGACGGAAAGGCGATCGCAGTCGCGGAACAGAGTGCGACGGGGACCGGTGGTGAGCGCTCAAAGCCGACTCGTTTCAAGTTCGAGAAGGTGGGAGGGGCCTTGGTATCCGATGTGGCCTTACCTGAGGGGATGAAGGTGCCGCTGATTCTTCAGGTGAAGGTGACGCCGGACGCGAAAACCGTGACGGAGAGACTCACGGTGGACTTCTCGGACTGTCCCGGCTGCGTGCATCCTGAATATGCCTGCACTTGTGATCACTAATCGACCTCAGAGAAACGAATAGCCGAGTCCGAGGAGGGCGCAGATTCCCAAGAGGGGAAGGACATCGAGTTTCATTTTCTCGATCGCGAACCACGCGGCGATCGCGAGAATGATGACAAAATAGTCGATGCGCCCGGCCTCGGGCTGGAAGGCGTGCCAGGTGAACCAGAGGGCGAGGTTGAGAATCACCCCGACGACGGCGGCGGTGATGGCGTTCAGGGTCGCAGACAGGGCGGGCTTTTCGCCGAGACCCTCGACATGCGGTGCCCCGAGGAAAACGAAGAGAAAGCAGGGGAGGAAAGTCACCCAGGTGGTGATCGCCGCGCCGAGCGTCGCCGAGGCGAGCGGTGAGAAGTCGCCCGGATTCTGCCATGCCCCGACGAAGCCAACGAATTGGAGGACCATGATCAGCGGTCCCGGGGTGGTCTCGGCGAGACCGAGACCAGCGATCATCTGGGCTTGGTCCAGCCAGCCGTGAGTTTCGACGGCTTGCTGGGCGACGTAGGGGAGGACCGCATAGGCACCACCGAAGGTGACGAGGGCAGCCTTGCTGAAGAAGATTCCTTCCTGAGCATGGATGCTTTTCCAACCAAGCGAGAGGCCCAGGGCGATCACCGGGAGCCACCAAAGGGTGAGGCAGACGGCGGAAATCCTGAGCGAGCGAGGCCAGCTGGCCTTGGGGGCGGGAGGAAGGATGAGCGCGGGTTTGATGTCAGATATGGCCTTGTGCCCTTTTCCGGCGGGAAACTGAGTTGGATATCGCCTTGAACCGAGCCAGCCGATCAGACCTGCGCCGATGATGATGAGAGGGAAGGGGATGGCGAGAAAGCGGATGGCGATGAGTGAAAAGAGCGCGACGACCCACAGGGCGGGGGTCTTAAGGGCCTTGCTGCCAATACGTTTCGCCGCGCAGAAGACGATCGCGATGACCGCGGGGACGAGGCCGTGAAAGAGCCCGGCGACCCAGTCGAGATGCCCGCCCGCCATGTAGAGCCAGGAGAGGGCAAAAAGGATCAGGACGGATGGGAGCACGAAGAGCGCGCCGGCGGCGATGCCTCCTTTGGCGCCATGAAGTCGCCAGCCGAGGTAGGTGGCGAGCTGCTGGGCCTCGGGGCCGGGAAGCAGCATGGTGAAGTTCAGCGCGTGGAGGAAATGTTCGTCGGAAAGCCAGCGCTTCTCCTCGACAAGCTCCTTGTGCATGATGGCGATCTGTCCGGCTGGTCCACCGAAGCTGATCCATCCGAGTTTCCACCAGAATCGAAGGGCGGTCAGGAAGGAAGGCACTTCGATGGAGTGGGGACGATAACCTCCGGTATTGCAATCCAAGAGTCCGAGCTATGGATCGATACTCCAATCCGGGTGCCCAATCCGTGGAGAATCAGATTTGCGTCTTCGATGGATTCGTCAATCCATGGCGTCATCACGTAGGGTTGCCTTTTAAATTTTTTTTGATACAAGCAGGCCCGTATGGGTCCTTCTTTCCCCCCCAAGAGGGCATTCTTTTCGTTGATGAGCGCGTCGCTCGTCGCGTCAAACATGCTTGGTATACCTGCTGCAGCTCAGGATTTCTCCCGAGGTCTGGCAACCGCAGATCGTTACTTCTACGACGGAATTCTTCCGGCCGACCTGGCGTCCCTGGTCGATCCGACCCTGGGAGGGCAACTCAAGGGCGTCATTGGATACAACCTTTCCGTTGGCGTTTCCTACGATTCGAACATCAATCTCAGCTCGGTCAATCAGGAGGACGACATCTTCCTTTCGATCAATCCGGGCATCTTCTACTCAAGTGACCCTGAGGGCGGGGCGAGGCACTCGATTACCGCCTATTATTCTCCCAAGCCCGAGATCTTTCAAAACAACAGCGAGAATGCCCGATTCAACAACAACGCTGGGATCTACTACCGCTTCGCAGGTTCCCGGACGTCGATCTCTGCGTTTTTAGATTACACCCAGTCATCTGCCCCCGACCGCTTCACCAATGGTTTCTCCGAGGGATCCCTGCTGAGCTATGGTTTGAGAGCGAGCTACCAGTTGGCACCGCGGACTGAGATTTTCGGAAGCCTGAGTAGTTCCTATTCGACCTATGAGACTCCGGGCGAACAAGGGGCGGACTTTTTAACAGCCCGGTTCGGAGGCTTCTGGGCGGCTACCGAGCGACTATCGATCGGCCCGACTGTGGATCTCAATGTGACTGACTCTGTCAATACGGGCAAGGTTACCCGGATTGGTGGAAGCTTGAACGCCCGCTTCGTTGCGACGGAAAAGCTCAACCTCCGAGCTTCGATCGGAGTCGACGAGGTCAACTACTCCCTTGGAGTGACCGGTGACTCCGCGAGAATTTCGGGGAATCTCGATTTCAGCTACGTCATCAACCCGCTCTGGACATGGAATGGCTCCATCACCTACGCCAATATCCCTTCTCCGATCACCGCCGGTTTGATTATCAACGACTGGGAGATCGCCATGAGATTGCGGCGCTCGCTTGATGTCGGTTCCCTGGGCTTCGTTGCGACCTACAGCTTTTCCGACTTTCAATCGATTGGTTTCGTGCCCGGGGTTGTGACCCAGAATGGCTCATATTACCTAGTGGGAGTGAATTACGGTCGCCCGTTCATTTCGGAACGAATCACATTTTCGACGTCTCTTTTCTACCAGGAAAGCACTGGTCAGGCTAATTGGTCCAAATGGGTCCTATCCTGCTCATGGGGAACTAGTTTCTGACCCTCCCTCCCAAGTCCCTCCCTCCCACCCCCCAACCCCGTCATCACGTAGTGGTCAATGAGCTGCCAGTCAGGCATTCTCGCCACGAGTTCCGTATGAAAAATGGCCGCCAGTGGAATACTTACTCTTGGTATCCCGAATGCTAAGAATAGCCTTGAATCTGGAAGGTTCGTTTATTATGGAAATCCACGTATTACCGAAAGGTTAAATAAATCAATGCCCTCCCCTGACATAGGGAGTCCCCCCGACCTATTGGTCTCCTCGCAGCGAGGTTCCGGTAAATCAGAGGCTCCCACCCATTCGTGTTCGCCTCCGCGCGGCCCGATTTTCCAAAGACTGGTTTTGTTCACCTCCCCCTGGTGCCCATTCGACCAAGGGCGGCAGCTTGACTCGCAACTCAATTTATGCTTCGATCTCTCCAAGGGAACGGAAAATCCTTGGCGCATGGTCGGAAACGACCGTCGAGAGGAACCGACAGCCCCCACAGTGAGATTTCAGCCGATTGATCTCCACTAGGCTTTTTGGAAAGGGGTCATGCCCTTTTCACGCAGCACTCCCCCACCCCCCACCCCCACCCCCCGATGAAAACAACTGCCCGGCGACGTATTCGCCAAAGATCCCTCCATCCTGACCCGGGTCCAAGCCGGGGACCTAGTCCGACAAGAGCTCCACGAGTTCGGAACCACAGGTTTGGCGGTTCGACTCAGGAAGCTTCCTCCACCGAGCCGGAAATCGACTCGATCCCGAATCCTGGCTGGAAAAGGCGCTTGGACTTGGGATTCATCCTTTTGGTGTTCCCTCTGCTATTGGTATTGGGAATGCTCGTGGCCTGCTGGATCAGGGTTGTTTCGCGCGGGCCGGTGATTTTCCGGCAAACGCGAATCGGTCAGGGTGGTAAGCCCTTCACCATCTACAAGTTTCGTAGCATGCAGTTCCAGTCCGGAACGCGTGAGCATGAAGCTCATGTTGAGAAACTGATACTGTCGAATCAGTCGATGACCAAACTCGACCAAATCGGCGACAAGCGCCTCATTTTCGGGGGCTGTTTCCTTCGTGCGACCGGACTTGATGAACTTCCCCAAGTGCTCAACGTGATTCGGGGTGAGATGAGTCTCGTCGGTCCGCGACCATGCGTCGCGAGAGAATTTGAACTCTATGATGCCGATCAGTCCAAGCGGTTTTCAGTGGTTCCAGGTATCACCGGCGTTTGGCAGGTGAGATGCGACGACACGGCTACCTTCCGCCAGATGGTGAAAATGGACGGCGAGTATGTTGAGCAGCGATCACTTCTGAAAGACCTTTACGTGCTGGCGAGAACTCCTCTTGCCGTCGCGCATCAAATACGACTCTGCTTCGATAAGCGCCTCGCTCGAATGGGAAATCGATCCGTGACGTCAAGGGGACTTCGTTTCCCTCGTTCGTCGGTTTCAGGCCGCACTCGATAGAGCTGAATCACTCGAAGGAATCATGAGTCGAGGAATCTTCATCGGTGTCGTCGGCCTCGGTTATTGGGGGCCGAATCTGGCTCGCAACCTTGCGCAGCTGACAGGTTGTCGGCTCAAGGGGCTTTGTGATCTCGATCCCAAGCGTCTGGCAAGTATCAGTGGTCTGCACCCGGAAGTCCCGCTTTTTGAGGATCTCGATGAGATGCTCGAAGGCTCGGAACTGGATGCTGTCGTTGTTGCGACTCCGGTAGGCCAGCATTACAGCCTGGCCAAAAAAGCGCTCGAAGCTGGCAAGCATGTTCTGGTTGAAAAGCCCCTGGCGACTTCGACAGCCGAATGCACCGAGTTGATCGAGCTCGCGGCGTCTCGCAATCTGACATTAATGGTCGGACACACCTTTCTCTACTCTGCACCCGTGCAGATGATTGCGGAGTTCATCAGGTCAGGAGAACTCGGAGATATCCACTACATCAACAGTCGGCGTCTTAATCTCGGCTTGTTCCAGCGGGACATCAACGTCACCTGGGACCTTGCTCCGCATGACCTGTCGATTATCCTGCACCTGCTCGGGCAAGTTCCTGATCAGGTGAACTGTCAGGGTCAGGCCCATCTGTCGAAAGGTGTTGAGGATGTCTCGAATCTTTCCCTCGTCTTTCCCGGGGGCCAGTTTGCTACGATTCAAAACAGCTGGATCGAACCTCGGAAGGTTCGTGAGATGAGCATCGTCGGCAGCAAGAAGATGATTGTCTACAACGACATCGAGCCGATGGAGAAGCTGCGGATCTACGATTCCTGCGTTGAGAGCCCGCCTCATTACGACTCATTCGGGGAATTCCAGTATGCTTATCACTACGGTGACAGCTACCTGCCGAGGATTGAACAACGGGAACCTCTGCGCGCGGTTTGTGAACACTTCCTTCAGAGCATTCGGACGGGTGCCCCGCCATTGAGCTGTGGGATCAAGGGCCGTGAGATTGTGAGGATCCTGGAAGCGTGCGACCGATCACTGGCCGCAGGCGGCAGTGCGATGAGCCTCGATGATCTTCCAAGCGATTCCCTGAATAGTCCTGAAGTTTCCAGAAACGGGCATGAGCGCCGACCCCCTCCAGTCCCGACGTCTTATCTCCGATGATGTGATTCTCGGAGACAACGTAAAGGTCTGCGATTTCGTAAATCTTTATGGTTGTGAGATTGGCGATGAAACGAAGGTCGGCACTTTTGTCGAGATTCAGAAGGGGGTCAGGATCGGGGCCAAGTGCAAGATCTCCAGTCATACCTTCATTTGCGAAGGAGTGATTGTGGGAAGCGGCGTTTTTATCGGTCATGGCGTCGTCTTCATTAATGATCGCCACCCGGGAGCTCTCAACGATCAGGGAAATTTGAAGGGTGAGGGTGATTGGATCTGCGAAAACACCGTCGTGGAGGACAGGGCATCGATTGGTTCCGGCTCGACACTGATGGGTGGGATCACAATCGGAGAAGGAGCGATGGTTGGCGCGGGTAGCGTTGTGACACGAGATGTTCCTGCCGGAGCTACTGTTGTGGGTAATCCTGCCCGGGTTCTTCGCAAGTCTGATTAAGTAGGTGTATGAAGGTGCCATTTTTCAGTCTTGATGCTCATCACGCTCCATTGAGGGATGAGATCGTTGCCGCGATTGACGGTGTGATCAACTCAGGCATCTTTGCTGGGGGCCCTGAGGTTGATTCCTTCGAGGAATCCTTCGCCAAATCATGTGGAACCCGATTTGCAGCCGGGGTAGGCAGCGGTACCGACGCGCTTTGGCTGGTTCTTGAGGCCCTTGGAATTGGGCCTGGTGATGAGGTTGTCACGGTTCCGATGACCTTTGTCGCCACCGTCGAGGCCATTTGCCGGACGGGCGCAAAGCCTGTCTTTGTCGATATTTCCGAAGACCGCTTTACGATGGATCCGTCAGGTTTGGAGGCGGTGCTGACATCTCGAACCAAGGCGATCATTCCTGTTCACCTTTTTGGCCAGATGGCTGAGATGAGGCCGATACTGCAAATTGCCGAGGCTTATGGTATCCCTGTAATCGAAGATGCGGCTCAGGCTCATGGTGCAGCCTACAAGGACAGACCTGCTGGAAGTCACGGACTTGCAGGGTGCTTCAGTTTCTACCCCGGAAAAAACCTCGGAGCGCTGGGCGAGGCAGGAGCCGTGGTGACGAACGACCCCGATCTGGATGCAAAGGTTCGCCTGCTCCGGGAGCACGGCCAGCGCAGAAAGTACGAGCATGAGGCCATCGGATGGAATTGCCGAATGGATGCGATTCAGGCAGCAGTCTTGAAGGTCAAGCTTCCGAATTTGACGAGGTACAACGAGCGCCGGCGGATTCATGCTCAGCACTATTCCGAAGCACTCTCGGATTTTCCCGATCTTCAGTTGCCATCCGTAAGGGATCCCGAGGAGCACGTGCACCACATCTATGCGGTTCGCTGTTCTCAGCGGGACAATCTGATCATGCACTTCGCTTCGATGGGAATCGGCTACGGAATCCATTATCCAGTGCCGATTCACCTCCAACCAGCCTACGCCAAGTTTTCGAACGGACGCGGATCGTTCCCTGTCGCTGAGGCCTGCGCCACTTCCTTCGTTTCATTGCCCGTGTATCCTGAACTATCAGCGTCTTCGATTCAGGCGGTCGTCCAGTCACTGGAAGAGTTCTGCTCGGTCAAATTGAGCGCTTGACTGAACTGAGCGAAAATCTACATTGCGTCACAAAGTAAGTGAAATGACTCGCTGATTTCCGCTCTCCCTAAACTCCCCCCCACCGATGGTTTCCTCCCCAAAGGCCGTCAGCAATCCGTCGCGAAATCGCCTCGGAGAGTGCGGTATTCACATGATCGACCCCCTGAAGGGAGACATCTGGGATGAAAAGACAGCGGGGCTTGAGGGTTGCACGATATTTCATCGCTCTGCGTGGGCGAAGGTCCTGGCGGAGACCTACGGCCATCGACCTTTCTACCTGCAAATTGATTTGGCTGACCAGCAGTCCTCGTTTGTGCCTTTGATGGAAGTCGAGAGCTTCGTGACCGGGCGTCGAGGCATCTCTCTTCCCTTTTCAGATTTTGCCGGGCCGATCTCGGCAAGTGTCGGGGAAGCCCCGGAAATTGGCTCAGTTCTTTGCCGCATCGCCCGAGAGAGATCCTGGAAGTATGTGGAGGTTCGCGGGAATCTGGCAAGGTCGGGCGTTCTTCCGGTATTCAGACCGTACGAGCAGCATCAGTTGGACCTTCGAGGTGGTTTGGATCGTGTGAAAGACCGCGTGAAACCAGCGACCCGCAGAGCAATTCGAAAGGCGTTGGCATCTGAGATGGTGGCGAATGTCGGCGCAGGGGCTGGTTTGTTGGATGCCTTTTACAAGCTTCACTGCCAGACGCGACGCCGCCATGGATTACCGCCCCAGCCCATATCCTTCTTCAGGGCGATCAAACGACACGTCCTGGATCAAGGATTGGGAATCATCGTTCTTGCTTCCTTAGGGGGTAATCCCGTTGCGGGAGGTGTCTTCTTCTTTTCGGGCCGCCGGGCGCTCTACAAATTTGGAGCTTCGATCAAACGTTATTGGGGACTTCGACCCAATCATCTTGTCATGTGGAAAGCGATCGAAGGTCTCGTTGCCCAAGGATGCCATTTGCTGGATTTCGGTCGGACTTCCGTTCATGACAAAGGCCTGAAACAATTCAAGGAATCATGGGCGGGTGAGAGCGCCCGCCTCGAGTATCATCGATTCCAGTCGCTTCCCTCTGAATGGGTCGCATCGAGGTCGAATCCCAAGGAAGGCCATCCGTTGATTTTTGGTTACCTCCCGAATACGTTCAATCGAATCGCGGGAAGGTTTATCTATCCCCATCTCGATTAAGCTCAAACTCCCCCAAAAAGTATGAAATCTGCAAATGAGAAGCCCGCCACAAGCGGATTTGGACTTCACGACATTTTATATGTCATCTTCAAGCACAAGTGGAAGATTATCCTCTTCACGTTCGCTGGTTTTTTCGCAGCCGGATTGATGTACTACAAGGTGGTTCAAAATCCTACCTTCGAATCCACAGCCAAGGTGAACATTCGTTACTTTGTGGAAACCTTGCCCAATTCCGATGCACAGATTCGGAGTGGAGGCCTTGCAACGGAAGTTGAAATTCTAACCAGTCGGGATACCGCGATAGCAGTTGCGAGCGAGGTCGGGCCCGAGGTGCTGCTTCCGGAAGCAGGAAGGCCGGTCACAGCCGAGGATGCAGCGGGCGTTGTCAGTGGCGGGCTTACCGTCAAGATTCCTTCTGTCGGTAGGAAAAATTCTTCGGACATGCTCTACTTGAGTTATCGTCATTCCGACCCGGATCTGGCAGTTGAGGTTCTTGAGAAAACCATCGACACCTACTTCATCAAGCACTTGAACTATCACCGTTCGCCCGAAGCTTTCGCCGAGTATGCAAAGAAGGCAGACATCGCCCTGGCGACACTCCGGGAGACCGAGGCGGAGATCAATCGGATCAAGTCCGAGTCCGGTGTCCTGACAATCGGTGCCACGATGGCGGAGTTTGAGTCGCGGAGACAGTTCATCCGAGACACCCTCGGTGCGGTTGAGTCCGAGCTTGCGGCCCAGACGGCTCGGGTTCAGGAACTCGAAGAGGGGATCCCTGCAGCTCTTCCGATTGATGGAACACTTGATATTGCCGCCGAGCCTGATGAGCAGCAACTCGCGGCCGACCGACTCCGGGTAGCTGCGCTGGCAGAAATGCAGGATCTTCAGGATCGGCTCGACATGCTCCAGCAAAAGCGCAACGAGCTCCTTCTCAAGGTGAAGCCCGGAGCCCCAATGGTTGCATCGCTTGATCGGCAGATCAGAGAGGTCCGGCAGAAGCGCATCGAGCTTTCCGCCAAGTATCCTGAGCTCGCCACCCGAATGACGACGAGAAACGGAACGCAGGCTCAGGCTCCGGTCCAAAGTCTCGAACAGGAGCGGGCGATTCTGTCTGCTCTCACCGCCAAACTGAAGAGCATCAAGGAGCAAGAAGCGGGTTTGTCCGATGAGGTCGCACGCTTGTCCGCCTTGAGCTTCAAACTCCAGGAACTTGATTTCCGCAGGACCGAAGAGGAACAGAAGTATCGCCTTTTCCAGTCCAGTCTCGAGCAAGCTAAAATCACCGAGGCCCTGGACCCCTCAAAGATGCCGAACATCAAGATCATCCAGAGCCCGACTCCACCGATAAAGTCGATCGATGAGGAGTCTCTCAAGATGATCATGGGAGTGGCGGGAGTAGGTCTGGCGCTCGGACTTGGGATCGCGTTCCTGCTGGAGATGGTGATCGACCGGAAGGTGACCCGTCCAATCGAGATCGAGACAAGGCTCCAATTGCCACTGATGATGTCGATTCCGCTGGTTCGGGCGAAAGACGGAATTTCGAAACTCATCGGGCGGGAACCCGGGCTTGAGCTCTTAGGCGATGCCGGAGATGTCATCCTGCCGCCCGTTCCCTCGACCGCCGCGATCGAGAGCGTCAATCATGAGCAAGAGCACTTCATTGTTCCCTATACCAGCGCCATTCGGGATCGCGTGATTTTCAATTTTGAGGTCAACAACATCAATCACAAGCCGAAGCTGGTCGCTGTCACTGGACTGACCGCCGGAGCGGGAACTTCAACCGTTGCTGCCGGGCTGGCCAAGGCGTTCGCCGAGACTGACGGCCGCAAGGTACTTCTCGTCGATCTCAACCCGCCATCAAGCGGGGCGCGCATTACCAGCAAGCCAACGGATTCCCTCGTCAAGGCCTTGCAAGTCTCAAGAAGTGAAGGCTTCCATCGCAGCTCACGGTCTCTCTACTTTGCGAGTGCCCCGACCCGCAGGGGAGGAAGAACAGGCGAATCACTTGCTCCAACGAAGCTGAACGAGCTCATGCCCTATCTGACGGCAAGTGATTTCGACTATATCATTTTTGATATGCCCCCAGTGGATCCGACCAGTCCAACCCAGGCCATGGCGGGACTCATGGATAAGGTGCTTCTTGTTCTCGACGCCCAGAAGACAACCAAGGAGCGTCTGCAATGGGGCTACAAGCAACTGGAGAGCGGCCGGGCTGATGTCTCCTGCGTCTACAACAAGGCGCAAACCCATGCTCCGAGCTGGGTTGAAGGGGCGGCGTGATCGTCCGGCGCGCCGACAGCTGGGCGAATCTCAGCCTCTTCAAAGACTCAACCAGAAATGGAACTGATCAAAGATGAGGGCGAGTCGCTGCAAACGCGTCTCTACTATCGCTTGAAGCCCTTTCTACCGAAAGTCGTGCGATGGAGTATTCGCCGACAATTGGCGAAGAGGGTAAGGATTGCAAATCGCGATACATGGCCGGTCGACGAAAGCTCGAAGAGCCTCCCGTCAGATTGGAGCGGTTGGCCGGAGGGTAAAAGGTTTGCTCTCGTAGTGACTCACGACATTGAAAGCGAGGAAGGGCTCTCAAAGGTCCGGAAACTAGCCGAGCTTGAGCAAGTTTTCGGATTCCGCTCCTCCTATTGCTTCGTGCCCGAGGGTGACTATCGGGTTTCAGAAGATCTTAGGTCCTGGCTGGTTGATTCCGGCTTCGAAGTGGGCGTCCATGATCTCAAACACGATGGTCGCCTCTATGAATCGAGAACCAATTTCCCCAACAAGGCCAAGCGTATTAACTCATATTTGAAAGAGTGGAATGCAAGCGGATTTCGTTCTGCATTCATGCTTCGACGTCTCACGTGGCTCCACGAATTGGAAATTAAATATGATTCGTCAACCTTCGACACGGATCCCTTCGAGCCACAGCCAAACGGATGCGGCACAATTTTTCCGTTCTTTATTTCAAGCTCTGACGAGCAGAAAGATGAGGGATACGTCGAGCTTCCTTATACCCTGCCGCAAGACTCTACGATCTTTCTCCTCTTGAGGGAGGAGAGTCCTGATATTTGGATCAAGAAACTGGATTGGATTGCTGAAAACGGTGGAATGGCTCTCATCAATATTCACCCGGATTACATCGATTTCGAATGCAAAGGTGAGACGGATTCGTATCACTATCCGGTTAGATTTATTGAAGAGTTTCTGACCCACATCGAGGATCGATACGCTGGAGAGTACTGGAATCCCCTCGCTAAGGATCTTGCCGAATGGTTCCAGGCCAAAAGATCAACGGGCAAGATCAACGCCAGTAACCCCCGGAGCCGTGGGCTCCAAGAGATCAATTCATGATTCGTCTTCGTCACAAGTTGTTAATCAGGTCCATGCGACTTCTGGATCAGTTCATGCTGATCGGAGCCGCGGCGCTGATTGTCTATTTCTTCCCCGATGAAAAGGGAAGGGTGGCAAGTGCTCCTATTGCGGGGTTCAATCGTTTTCTGGATGCTTTTGGGATCCTGTTGCTGACACTGGGTTGGCTCGGGATTTTTGATTGGTTCGTGAAATATCGCGCGGATCGATTGGTTCGTCTCAAGACTCAGCTGCAAGATATTGTAAAAGCGACGACCGTCTCGACTTTCTGGTTTCTACTAATCAGCGCCGTTTTTTCGATTCGAGGCACGAGTCCGGTAAGTATTGCTCTGTTCTGGGGAGCCGTGACGATTGGCGGAGTCCTCACGCGAATCGCCCTGCGCTGGGTGGTGACCACCGCCCGACGTTCCGGCTTCAATTACCGTCACTTGCTGATCATCGGGGCCAACAGTCGATCTGCTGAATTTGCTGAGCGAATCGAGAAAAGTCATGAACTCGGATATAAGTTAGTTGGATTTGTTGCCGAGAGCGGTGAGCCCGAAGCTGAATGGGAGAAACAGAGAAAATCGACGGAGTTGATCGGCCGAATTGACGACCTTAGGGCGCTGCTTGAAACCAAACAAGTTGATGAAATACTAGTCTGTCTTTCCGTGGAGTCGAAGTTCAGAACGGTCTCATCAATTCTCAAGGAAGCCCGTGATCTCGGGATCGTCTTACGGATCGTGCCGGACCTTGCCGAGGTCGATCTATTGAAGAAGTTCCACGTTGAAGAGTTCGATGAAGAAGTCGTCGTGACCTTTTTCCGCGAGCAGCTTTTGTTTCAACTGCTCCTGAAAAGATTGATCGACTTTTCGGCTTCTTTGGTCGGGTTGGTCGTCCTTTCGCCACTCTTCCTTGTCGTCTCTATCGTCATCAAGATGACAAGCCCCGGCCCCGTATTTTTCTCTCAAGACCGGGTAGGAATGAATCAGCGTCGGTTTCAGCTGTATAAGTTTCGCTCCATGGTGAAAGACGCGGACGCACGTAAGAGCGAGCTGCAGCACCTCAACGAAGTGGACGGGCCTGCATTCAAGATGGAGAACGATCCGCGGGTCACGAAGATCGGGAAGTTCATTCGGAAGACCAGCATTGATGAGCTGCCCCAATTGTTCAATGTCTTGAAAGGCGAGATGAGTCTTGTTGGTCCGCGGCCTCCTCTACCCAATGAAGTTTCGAAGTATGAGTGGCTGTTTCGCCGCCGTTTGTCCGTCAAACCGGGAATCACATGCGTTTGGCAGATCAGTGGCCGGAGCGATACCAGTTTCGAAGAATGGATGAGTATGGATAAGGAGTATGTTGAGAACTGGTCTCTTTGGCTCGATTTCAAGATCCTACTAAAGACGATACCGGCCGTGTTGCTCGGTAAGGGTGCTCATTGAACGTGTTCAGAGATGTCCGACAAGGTTCCAAAAATTCTGGCGCTCTCCTCAGGTGGTGGGCATTGGGTTCAGTTGCTCAGGCTTCGCCCCGCCTTCGAGGGCTGTAACGTCGTATATGCCACGGTCAGCGAAGGTTATCGACCGGAGGTGGAAGGGGCTGAATTCAGACTCATCGTTGACGCGAATCGCTCCAATAAGCTAGACCTGATTCGCTCCGCTTGGTCGATCCTTCGTCTCATGATCTCAGAGAGGCCAGACATTGTGATTTCCACAGGAGCCGCGCCAGGGTTTTTCGCCGTTCGCCTGGGGAAGATTCTTCGAGTAAGAACCGTCTGGCTCGACAGCGTCGCCAATGCTGAGGAACTTTCGATGTCGGGACAGAAGGTCGGTGGGAGTGTGGATCTTTGGTTGACGCAGTGGCCGCACCTTGCGGATGAAAAAGGACCGAAGTGTTTTGGAAGTGTTCTATGATCTTTGTAACTGTAGGAACTGACTCGCCCTTTGATCGAATGGTCCGAGTGGTGGATGCCTGGGTGGCAAGAACCGGGAGGACCGATGTCTTCGCCCAGATCGGCAAGGGAGGGTGGGAGCCGTCAGCGATGCCCTTCGCAACCATGCTCGATCCAGCTGAATTCAAGAAGCGCTTTACCGAAGCTGATGTGATCATCGGTCATGCCGGGATGGGGACCATTCTTTCCGCGCTTCATTTCGGCAAACCGATTCTGGTAATGCCGAAGAAAGCCAGTTTGGGAGAGCAACGTAACGAGCATCAGCTAGCGACAGCTCGAAGAATGAAGGACCTTGGCAAGGTCAATGTAGCTTTTGACGAGGAGGAACTGAGCCAGTGTCTGGATCAGATCGACACCTTGATGGTGAAGGACAGGATTTCCCCATTTGCCGGGAGTGACCTCATTGAAGGGTTGCGCGGCTTTATTCGCTCTGGCTCATAGTTCCAGGGTAGTCGCGGATCCCAAGTTTCCCTTTAGAATCCCATGGCATCTTCCAAGCTGACAGGACTGGTCGCGTCACTTTGTGATCCTCGGTCCTACCTCCATTTGGTTCGATTGATCCACTATTTCGGATACAGCCACGTTAGGCCGCGCAGCAAGATGCGGATTGGTGGAGGTTCGGGTATTGCTCCGAATGTTTCATTTCGCAACGGCGAGAGGATCGTGGTTGGCGACAACTGTCACATCGGTGAGCGATGCTACCTTTGGGCAGGAGATTCGACCGGCCGGATTCAGATCGGAAACCGCGTGTCCTTAGCCCCGGGAGTTTTCATCACTGCCTCCGATTATCGATTTGTCGCCGGGATTCCTTTCCGCGAGCAAGCGAAGAAAGAGATCGACGTGGTGATCGGGAGTGACGTTTGGCTTGGCACTGGTGTCGTTGTGACTGCTGGCACCAATATTGGCGATGGATGCATCGTTGGAGCCGGTGCTGTTGTGACCCGAGATCTTCCCGCCGGCAGTATTGCTGTCGGTATCCCTGCTCGTCCAGTTGGAGTGCGGCAGGAGTCCTCCCAACCCCCAGAAAAATGAAATCAGACGTCGCCGTCATCATTGTAACCTACAACTCCGAGAAGGAGATTGGTGCCTGCTTAGAGAGTGTATTCGCCGAGTGCGCTTCGGTCAGCCAAGAGGTCGTCGTCGTCGATAATGACTCAAAAGACGGCACGGTGGCTCTTCTTCGTGAACGCTTTCCTCAGGTGAAGCTGGTGCTGCCAGGCAAGAACCTTGGCTTCGCCGGCGGAGTCAATCTCGGTGTCGAGAACTCCAATGCCGAGTATGTTCTCCTTCTCAATCCAGATACGGTGATCGTTCGAAATGCGATCGACAAGGTTGTGGCCTTCGCGAGGGACCGTCCCCAGCACGGGCTTTACGGAGGGCGCACGCTCACACCGGAGGGTGACCTTGAGCCATCATGTTGCTGGGGAACGCCAACCCTGTGGAGCATGTTCCTTTTTGCCTTTGGCTTGACGACGCTAGCGCCAAGGAATCGTTTTCTCGACCCGGAATCGATGGGCTCGTGGCAACGCGACACCGTTCGTGAGGTTGGGGTTGTGACAGGATGTTTCCTCTTGGCGCAGCGGGAGGTGTGGGACGAGCTTAATGGCTTGGACACCCGCTACTTCATGTATGGCGAGGATGCTGATCTTTCGATGCGTGCCCGGCTGAAAGGCTATTCACCTGTCATTTGTCCTGAGGCGGAGCTGATCCATGAGGTGGGCATGTCTTCCGAGACGCCGGTTCACAAGACGCTTCTCCTCTATCGTGGAAAGGCCAGTCTCGTGAGAACTCACTGGAAGGGCTTGGCTCAGCGGGCTGGCCTCTTTTTCCTGGCCACTGGAGCGGGATTACGTGCTTTCCTCACCGGAATCCGAGGCTCTTCAACGAAGGGTAGCACCGCCGATCGCTGGAAGACGGTTTGGGAGAAGCGGAGGGAGTGGCTGTGCGGTTATGAGGCAGTTGGAGGTTCGACGACCTGATTGCCAAATTCTTGGATTGCCATGATCAGTGTCGTCATACCTTCCTACAATCGCCGCGACTGTATCCTCCGTCTTCTGAAGGATGTGTATTCGCAGAAGGATGCCGAATTCGAGGTGATCGTTGTCGACGACTGTTCGACCGACGATTCTGTCGATGCCATTCAGCAAGCTTTCCCTCAGGTGCACCTTCTGGTCAACGAGGAGAATGGGGGTCCCTGCGTGACCCGCAACCGCGGAGTCATGGCTGCAAAAGGGGAAATAATCGTCGGACTGGACAGCGACGTCAGTATTGAGGATCCGCGACTACTGGCGCGCGTTGAGCAAACCCTTTCGAGCCATCCTAAAGTCACAGGGCTAGCGTTCAGGATACTCAAGCCGGACGGGGTTTCAGAGGATGTTGAGCGCTGGTGGCACCCGGTTCCGGTTGAAACCCACGCGGGAAAAAGCTTCCTCACCGACTATTTCAGCGGGACGGGATACGCCTTCCGGAAGGAAGCGATGATCAAGGCAGGGCTCTATCCTGAATACCTTTACATGCACTACGAGGAGGTGGAATTGGCATTCCGCATGCTCGACAATGGGGGTGGAATTCTTCACTGCCCGGACCTCAAGGTTCTTCATCACGAGGGTAAGGCTGACGGACGGAGCAAGGTGCAACTTTACTACAAACCTCGAAATCAGATCCTCCTTGCCCTCTCCTGCTATCCCCTAGGGCATGCGATTTGCTATCTGATCCCCAGAGTAGGATTCCAGTTTCTCCGAGCGACTGCAAATCGCCACTTGGGTTCCTATTTCCGGGCGATGATCGACGGCTTCTCGAAAGGCAAAGAACGGCTTTCACTCAGAAAGCCCTTGAAACCTGAGACTTTGGTTCATTTGAGAGAGCTCAAAAGGGGGATTAGCCCCTGAGGTAGTGCCGTCCGAAATCACATCGAGGGCCAGATTGCTGGCCAAATCTGGAAATCGTCAGTAAATTTACCGATTGATACTTTGGATGCATTTATGATTAACTTCACTAAATTGAGAAAACTGGAGGATGAATCGTATGGATTTGAAGACGACCCGAGTCTGTCGGCCCTGGATACTAGTGTTCTTACTTAGTTGATTTCGCCTAACGGCATTCGCCACTCGCTGAAAATGGGGCTATAGACTCCGCTCGGAAGAAAGACGGACTCTGGAAGGATAGCACCTGATCAGAAAGCACTCCTCTTTACTCAATCACAAAAAAATTTTCAACCATGTTCACCAAGTCTCGTTCCTTCAAGTCTCTTTCGCGAAGCATTTTATTCCTGAGTGCCGTTCTGGGCTCTTTTGGGATCGCTCTAGGTGAGAGAACCGTTACTCACTCGACAGCGAATTATGGTTCAATCACTTGGACTTGGGCGGAAGACCGGCAAGTTGGAACCTTCGCCAATGGTGAGTGGTGGGTTGTCGGACCCATTACCATGACGAACATTTCACCAGGTTGGAGAAACTCGAATGGTGGGACAATGATCAATCCTGATGATCCCGATGGTCAGACGCATGGACTGGTTGACAAGGTAGCTGCTGGAGCCGGCTATGTCGCATCGAGAAACATCGGAGCGAATCTGCCGTATGTGGTGCAGCCAGGGTCTTCCGTCATCTCTACGATCGGCAACAACGACTATGGATCCGGAGCTGACTACGCGTGGGAACTCGCTGCGGTTCTTACTGTTTTGGATCAAGCCCCCCCGGCCGGGTCTTTCAGGCCGCCCTATTTCGGCAGTGCCAAGCCGCTCTACAACAAGAGTCAGCTGAATTTCGATGTGTTCCGTGATCTTGCACCTACACCCAATTCGGTGTCGCCCATGGAACTCGTCGGCGATCGTGTCAAAGAAGTGTATCTCGATTTGCGTGGTCGCGGAGGTGCGAACAGCAGCACCCAGCAAAAGGTGGGTAGTGCCCCACGCTATGGTCGCGAGGTGGCCAAAGTCCACAATCAGGCTGCTCTCGCCCTGAATCTCGACTACACCGACCAGCAGAAGGAGGCGCTCCTGATCGAATTGGTGCAGCGTGGCATTGACGTCTATGGTGGTCTTCTCGAAGGTTATCGCTGGGACGCGGATGGTGGTCATCGCTTCGGCCGAAAGATCACCCTCTACATCGCCGGAAAGGCGCTGGGCGCTCAGGAGATTCTCGAGCGGGTTGATACGGATTATTACATCAACGATGTGTGGGGTTCAAACAACTCGAGCCGCAAGGCTGACTACGGCAGATTTCAAGAAGACCAGCAGCATTTTTACATAGATCAGGCGGCAATTGACAAGCACGACGCCTATGGGCCTTCTTCGTTGGGCAAGCCAGCTTGGAAAGCCCAGGCATTCAGTGCCAGAGATGGGGACGAACCGGGTGGATGGGGAAACGGCTACCGGTCGATGAATGGCTCATCGAACATGGGGACTGTATTAATTCTGAGTCTAATGGGCGATCGGGCTTTGTGGAATCATGAAGCCTACTTCGAATACATTATCGATCAATTCGAACCCTGGACCCGGACGGGTGATCAGCCTGCCGATGGAACGAAGAACGGGGTTCCCCTTTTCACCCGCGAGATGTGGAACGCCTATTTTGGCAGCATTCCAGACGAGTCTGGGCGGGTCGCGGCACCCTTGTTGAGCCCTGCCGGAGGGATCTTTGAAACATCAGTCAATGTTAGCATCAGTTCGGCGACGGCCGGCGCGCAGATCCGATACACTACCGATGGCTCGAATCCGAGCGATACCAACGGCACCCTCTACGGGGGAAGTATCCCGCTGCCTGCCGGGCTAACGACGCTCAAGGCGATCGCTTACAAAGAGGGCGAAACCAGCTCGACGATCAGGACCAGTGAATACTCCGTTGGTCTGCTTGCCCCGCCGAACTTCTCGCCCCTGGCGGGGAGCTACTTCGAAAATCAGTTCGTGTCACTATCCAGCAGCTCTTCTGGTAGCAGCATCCACTATACGACCGATGGTTCAATACCAACGACTGCTAGTGCGGTCTTCACTCCCGGTGTGCCAATCGAGGTCTCTTCAAATACCGTGATCAAGGCCATCGTGGCCAAACCCGGAAGCGAGAGCTCATCAATCGCTCAGGCATCATACCGGATTGGGGAGATCAGTTCCGCAGACTGGAGTTGGTCCAATATTCCATTGGAGACCCCGCAGAGCAGCAGATTTTCCTATTTCGTGAGTGCCACTCCAGACAATTCGATTTCCGACTCACTTGTCGGATTGGCAGATGGCACGGTGGACTGGTTTACCCAGCTTGCGGCAATCGTGAGATTCAATCCTGATGGGAGGGTGGACGCCTATGACTTCGATGGTTATAAGGCAGTGAATGATTTCATCTACTCCGCGGGCAAAACCTATGCCATCAATTTCAACGTGGACGTTGCTTCCAGCAGCTATTCAGCAACGATTTCCGTCGATGGGGGAGCTCCTGTGAGCATTGCTGAAGGCTATCGTTTTCGATCGCCACAGGCTAGCATTTCAAGCCTCTCAAATGTCGCGCTTTGGACGAATATTGGCCTGGAGACAATGTATGGCGGCTTCGAGCTAGGATCTGCACTCCTGAGCCCGCCAGAAGGGCTACGAAGGATTGATCCTTGAGGAGGTGGTGCCTTTGAATGGCACAAGGGCGAACAGGGATTGAAGTCATTGAATTTGCGCAATCTGTCGGGCAAGCCCGCCGGGATTTGGCGTCCTCCTCAAATGGGGACTCACCTGCGGTTCGTGGCATTTGTGGATCAGAAAAGAACGATTCGAAGATGCGGGAGTTGAACAATGAATCGTTGGGTCGCATTCGGGTGCTCTATAGCTTTCCGTTCAAAATCGGAGCTGAGCGAATCTGTACTACGGCGTGGCATCAGGTTGCCGGTGCAGCGAGAGCTGGCATGGAAATGCGGGTTTTCACGGGTTCTGTCGCGAGACCGCTTCCCGATTTGGTCAAAGTGCATCGTACCCTCGCCATCGGGAAGTTCCGGATTCCATACAAGCTGCTCGGCCGTTCCGGTGCCTGCGAGATCCATGACCGGCGGGTAGCGAATTGGCTCCGTCGAAATCCCAACAGCGTCGATTTGATCCATGCGTGGCCGTTGGCTTCCCTCCGCACGATCAGGGTGGCCAAGTCACTTGGAATACCTGTAATGGTCGAGCGTATCAACGCCCACATACGATTTGCATTCGAAATCGTCGAGGAGGAGTGTCGGCGGATTGGCATCAAACTTCCGCCCGGGCACGACCACGAGCTGAATCCGGCGAGTCTCAAGCGGGAAGAAGCCGAGTACGAAGAGTCGGACTATCTTCTCTGTCCTTCCGAATTCGTGGCTCGAACCTTTACTGAAAAGGGATTCTCGGTGGATCGCATCTTGCGCCATCAGTATGGGTTCGACGAGTCCCGCTTTCGGCCCCGGGACCGAAAAGAGGGTTTGCGTGATGGAAAGTTTACTGCCATCTACGCCGGCGTTTGCGAACCGAGAAAGGGACTGCACTATGCCCTTGAAGCTTGGCACGATTCTGGTGCCTGTGAGTTGGGGGAATTTAGAATCTGCGGTCAATTTGTCCCCGGCTACGCCGAGAAACTTTCGAAGTGGCTCTCTCACCCAAGCGTGAAGGTCATGGGTCATCGCAGCGATCTTCCCGAATTGATGCGCAACAGCGATGTATTTATTCTCCCTTCGGTCGAGGAAGGTAGTGCGCTCGTGACCTACGAAGCGCGGGGGAGCGGATGTGTTCTGCTGGTTTCGGAGAACTCTGGAGCTCCCTGTCGTCATGGCTACGACGCATTTCTTCATCCGATCCGTAGCAAGGAGCTGCTGACCGAACAGCTTCGGGAACTGAGTCAAAACAGAGAGTTGCTTGCCACTATGCGGAAGCGATCGCTGGAAACAGCGGAGGAGATCACGTGGTCGGCGGCTGGAGAGAGCTTGGCCCAGGCCTATCGCGCAGTTTCGGCAAGGGCTTGAGCCGATGCCATGCACTGAAGACGCAAACTCCACCCCCTGAATAGCGATGCTTTTTAACTCCATCGACTTCGCGATCTTTCTACCGGTCATCTTCGCGGTTTACTGGATCATCGGTAATCGGAGTCTGCGACTTCAAAATCTGCTGATCGTCGTTGCCAGCTACGTCTTCTACGGCTGGTGGGACTGGCGCTTCCTTTCATTGCTACTCTTCAGTACTGTTGTCGACTACTGTGTTGGAAGAGGATTTGCAAAAGTAGAGAGTCAAAAAAAACGCAAACTCCTGCTTGCCGTAAGCCTTTGTGTTAACCTCGGATTGCTGGGGTTCTTCAAATATTTCGATTTTTTTGCCGGGAGCTTTGTTGAAGCATTCACATTCTTTGGTTACCAGATTGACTATCGCTCGCTGGGGATCGTTCTCCCGGTAGGTATCAGCTTCTATACATTTCAAACTCTCAG
The DNA here is from genome assembly GCF_049672945.1 of Haloferula sp. Lineage (NCBI taxonomy): Bacteria > Pseudomonadati > Verrucomicrobiota > Verrucomicrobiia > Verrucomicrobiales > Verrucomicrobiaceae > Haloferula > Haloferula sp. Next base: position 23,234 of record NZ_JBATWY010000183.1, read on the forward strand.
CTATTCAATTGATCTCTATCGAAGGAAGATCGAACCGAGTGGGGATTTCGTCCAGTTCGCGGCCTTCGTCAGCTTTTTTCCCCAATTGGTTGCGGGTCCAATCGAGCGCGCAAGTCATCTTCTTCCACAGTTCAGGAGTGAAAGGGTCTTTTCCTACCATTGGGCGATGGACGGGTCCCGCCAGATTCTGTGGGGGCTCTTCAAGAAAGTGGTGATTGCCGACAACTGCGCGAGACACGTCGACGTAATATTCGCAAACTCTGCTGATGCATCAGGGAGCACCTTGGTGCTTGGCGCGGTATTTTTTGCCTTCCAGATCTATGGTGATTTCTCCGGCTATTCAGATATTGCGATTGGCACATCGAGGCTATTCGGATTCGATCTTAAATGTAACTTTGCTTATCCCTATTTTTCAAGGGACATCGCTGAATTCTGGCGACGTTGGCACATTTCCCTATCAACCTGGTTCAGGGATTACCTCTATATCCCGCTGGGAGGTAGCCGTGGAAGTCTGGGTATGAATGTCAGGAACGTGATGATCGTGTTTGTGGTCAGCGGTCTCTGGCATGGAGCGAATTGGACCTTCATTGTCTGGGGAGCGCTGAATGCACTCTATTTCCTTCCACTGCTCTTGGCGAAACGCAACAGGACGCATCTGGAAATTGTTGCGAAGGATCGGATGCTTCCCTGTTTTCGTGAGCTTACTGGCATGGCGACGACCTTTGGCCTGGTGTTGTTGGGTTGGATATTTTTCCGTGCAGAGAACCTCACTCACGCTTTCCAATACATCAGCGGAATTTTTTCCCCTTCCCTGCTTAGCAAGCCTGACTTTGCTGGTGGAAGTGCAGCCAAGACCACTTTGGCATTGCTCGGGGTCCTGATTATTGTCGAGTGGATTGGTCGCAGCGGTCGTTTCGCTCTGGCAGAGCTCGGTGATCGATTCGCACCGGTTGCGAGGTCAACGCTTCGATGGGTGTCTTGCTACATCATAGCGATTTCGATCATTGTCTTCGGAGTCGCCCGGCAGGAGTTCATCTATTTTCAGTTCTGAGATACCATGAGGCTGTTTCTATTGAAAAGTGTATTATTCGTGCTTCTTGTGGCTGTGTCCCTCTATGGACTCTTCCTGCGGGCGGACGGCTTTACAGATCCATACTACCTTAGATTGACCACTCCCAGACAACATTCCCTCATTCTGGGTACCTCAAAAGCAGCTCAAGGTCTCCAGCCTGAAGTGTTTAGTGAGCGGCTTGGACTGAAGATTTTCAACTACTCGTTCACGCTGCATCACAGTTCCTACGGTCCGGTCTACTTGGAAAGTGTGAAGAAAAAGCTTGTAGAAAATGGAGATCGAGGAGTGTTCATCCTTACGGTGGATCCCTGGTCGATTTCAAGCCGATCGGAGGATCCGGAAGACCTGACCACATTTCCTGAAAACGATCTATGCCTCGGAAATGTCGGTCGTGTTGATCAAGATCCAAATATCGAGTATCTCTGGAAGAACAAGAAGGGTGACTTCAGATCAATCATTTTTCCAGATCGAAGGACACAACTTCATGAGGACGGATGGTTGGAGGCGAGAATTGATATGAGCCCCGAGGGTGTGCGGCTTAGGACTCAGGGAAAGCTGAAGAGTTACCGCGAAAGGCATTTGAAGGAGTATCGATTTTCCTCGGTAAGGTTGCACTCTCTGCTCGAAATGGTTAATTATCTGAAAACACGGGGAGATGTCTACATTGTCAGGCTCCCGGTGCATCCAGAGATGAAAAGCATTGAAGACGAGGCGATGCCTGACTTCGATGAAAAATTGGGACCCGTGATCGCCGAAAGTAAGGGCTTTCTGGACTTAAGTGGAAAAGGTTCGGAATATGTCTATCTTGACGGACTTCATCTTCATGTTGATTCAGGCCGCAGGGTTTCGATTGACATTGCCGACTGGATCCAAGGGGTTGAGGGAAAAGCGCAGGAGAGCGCGGAGAACAACCCTGTTTCCCAGGCGGTAGATATTCCTTACCGGAAGTGAGTTCTTTAATCCGTCTTTTTGACTCATGAATGCCGTTGGAATCATAGTATTCACGATCATCGCTATCGCGTTGCTGATGGTTCCAAGGAGGTTTGCACCACTTCCTCTCCTTGCCGGATGCTGTTATATCACGATGGGACAGGGGATAGAACTGGGTCCGCTGTCACTTCATGCGTATAGAATGCTTCTACTGGTCGGTCTTGCCAGGGTGTTGATGAAGGGCGAAAAGATGGATGGCGACCCATCACCGATTGACAAGCTGATCAAGATTTGGGCCGGCTGGCTGGTTTTTGCGAGTTTGTTTCATGAGTTCCTGCCGGGGTCCGGTCCGGTCTTCACGATCGGTGTGGTGATGAACATCGTTCTTATCTACTGGTTCTCTCGTATCTGGTCTAGTGATCTCCCATCGATCATGTCGGTGGTCGCTTCCATTGCTTTCGTGTTGGCTCCGATTGCCCTGGAGATGGCATATGAGAAGATTGCCGGCAGGAATCTCTTCGGGATCTTTGGAGGTGAGGGAGCCGTGTTTATTCGGGATGGCGAGATTCGCGCCCGCGGCCCCTTTCGTCACCCAATTCTCGCAGGTACTGTCGGGGCTACCTGTTTTCCCCTGATGATTGGAATCTGGCAAAAGCACCGGGTTCCCGCCATCGTCGGAATCATTGCATGTATCACCATTGTCATTGCGAGCAGATCCAGCGGCCCCGTGGTGAGCTTCGGCGTCGGTGCCGGAATGGTCGCAGCCTGGAGGTATCGTCATCTTGCCGGCCGTATGGCCTGGCTTAGCGTTATTGGCTACTTTGTGATTGAGCTCCTTTCCAATCGTCCGGCCTATCATGTGGTCGTCACACGGTTGGATTTTACGGGGAGCAGCACCGCCCACTATCGATGCCGGGTCATTGATGTGGCGATCGAAAACTTTTCGGAGTGGGCGATTTTCGGAACCGATCATACCAGGCACTGGATTCCAGGAGGAATTGGAAGTGTCGTTGGAGATGGACGGCACATGGATATCACGAACTACTATGTGGCGATGGGAGTCATGGGTGGCTTTATCTGCATGATGCTCGTTATTGCGATGATGTTCAAGGCGATCAAAGGAGTGGTTGACTTCGCCAACGATGAAGAGAGCGGACATTCGCTGGAGAACAAGTTCATGGTCTGGTGTTTTGGAGCAGCCTTGTTCTCACACGCGGTTTCGGCGATCTCGATCGCCTATTTTGACCAGTCGCAGACCTTCTTCTGGATGACGCTTGCCGTGACAGCATCAGTGACACTCATCCGTGTTGATGAGGAGGTGGCGGAGAACGAAACAGAGCAGGATACAGGGGTAGATCGAGTGGTCTTCCCGAGTAATGTCTCTGCACAAACAAATTTAGGTCAGCGATGACGGAAGCAATAACCAGGGTGTTGAAGGACGTGCGGGGGATTCCCGCCACGCTCTCCTACGCAACCCGAATATCCGGTTCACGAGATGTCTCTGGACGTGAGTTTCGGATTGATCTGTATGAGAATATTTTTTCACGATACCTCTACACGTTTCTCAAGTTCCTGTCCTTGGAAGGCTGTCGAATCGTGATGCGGGCCAGGCCGGCGACGATCAGTTCGATAGAGCGCTCTCAGTATGGTGATCTGCTGATCAAGGAGGGGCTACTCGAACTTGGGTATCTCAATGGCAGGGGCTGGGACCTTGGTGACCGGACGGGCGAGAAGCGCCTGCAACCGTTTGACTTCAACAAACCGGATGACAACGGATCCGTCTATGATGTGCCAATGGCGCAACATCCGGTGATGTATCACTCTGGTTGCTGGATTTCACCGGCTCCTACCGATCAGCCGGTTCGGATTTCCATTCTGTTCGTGGGGAATCCTGATCCTGCGGTGTATTCCAAGCTTGGCTCCGACGGCAACTTCGACATTTTAGACCGGGTTGTCCTTTGGAATCTCCTGTCTGCCAGAGAGGATGCCGTCATGGTTGATGGTCTTGATGGGTTGAGGGAGGTGCCAAACGGAAAGGTTGCCCTTGTAGATTCCAGAATCGCCAAGATTGGGTTCAAGCAATTCAGGGAAGTGCTCGCCGGATATCGTTTCTTTCTTTGCGCACCCGGCGTCTTCATGCCGCTTTGCCACAACCTGATTGAGGCGCTTTCAGTGGGATCGATTCCGGTGATTCAAGAATCCTATGCCGAGTTGCTCTCTCCACCGTTGGTTGACGGCGAAAACGCGATCACGTTCAAGAATCAGATGGAATTGGGTGAGGCTATTGATCGATGTCTAAACATGGGCGAGTCCGACCTCGCGCAATTGTCCCGAAACGCGCTTTCCTATTACGAGGAAAACCTTACTCCAGTGGCGGTTACCCGGAAGATCATGGACCCGAATGTCCGGATTGTGCGGCTACTCGCGGGCGAACGGAGCGTGAAGTTGTTCAGCCGAAAGGGGCCATCGAAGTGAGCGGGCATTCGAGAACAGCAGGGTCGGAAGGCCGAGTCAGGGTTCTATTCCTTGCCTACTACTTTCCGCCATTGGGTGGTGCAGGTTCGCAAAGAACTCTTAAGTTCGCCAAGTATCTTCCGGAGCATGGTTTCGACGTCTCGGTGGTATCAGGTAGCTTGGGAGGGGAAGACCGGTGGGCTCCAGCTGATAGGGCCATGTGCCGCGAGATCGACGCAAGAACGAAAGTCAGCAGGGTGAATATCTATGAGCGGCCAATGAGATCCCAGCGCCTCAGCAGAATCATGGAGAATCTGGGGCACCGGTCCGAGTTCGGACACCGGTGGAAGCTGAGCGCGATTGAGGCAGGTCGCCGGACATGTGAGGAGCTCAGGCCAGAGATTATTGTGGCAACCATGTCCCCTTTTGAAACCGCTGAGGTTGCTTCGCAGCTCTCCCAGGAATTCGATATACCTTGGATCGCCGATTTGCGGGATCCGTGGGTGCTCGATGAATGGCAGGTTTATCCCAGTAGATGGCACCGGGCAATCAGGCTCAGAAGGATGCGTCAAAGCCTTGCTTCAGCATCTTCCGTCATCATGAATACTCCAGAGGCGGCGGTGAGGGTTCGGTCCGCTTTCCCCACGTTGGAGCCCCGGGTCATTCATATTACGAATGGCTATGATGCGGAGGATTTCGAGCTTCCTGTTTCAGGAGAGGGCTCCAACCTGTTTAGGATCGTCCACTCCGGAGCACTTCATACGATGGCGGGCCTTCGACAGAAACGCCTGAAATTGGTTTATGATCTGCTCGGACGCACCCAACCGGGTGTCGAACTACTCGGTCGTTCACACTACTATCTCCTCAAGGCCTTGGAGACCTGGATCCAGGAGGATCCGGGAATAAGGGACAAGGTAAGACTCGATCTTGTGGGCACTCCTTCCGAGGGTGATCTTAAGATTGCAGAAGGTTCTAAAGTGAGCGGGATGGTGAACTTTTTTGGCTATCTCTCGCATTACGACAGTCTCGCGAAGGTTCGTGAGGCGAGCCTTCTATTCCTACCGATGCATGGAATTGATTCCGGAGCGAAGGCGACAATTGTTCCTGGGAAGACGTATGAATACATGGCAACTGGACGTCCCGTCCTTGGAGCTGTTCCCAAAGGTGATTGCCGGGACATGCTTGAGGCAGTTGGTAATTGCCATACCTGCGCTCCGAACGATGTGGAGGGAATCCTGAAGGCAATCAAGGTTGAATATGCCAAGTGGCTGAATGGTGATTCCGTAAGCGGACGAAACTGGGAGATGGTTGGCCGCTTCGAAAGGAGAATTTTGACACATGAGTTGGTCCGTGAATTGAATCGGGTCCGTGATCAGCGGTATGTCAGTCAATCGGTCATGACGGAAGATGCCGAGCCGTCGGTTGGGGAGGATAAAAATTTCGAATTTTCCCCGTCTTGCATCACCCTTAATTCCTGGAATTGGAGACAAGGGAGCAGGAATATATGAGTGGTATCAAATATCGTCCGGACATCGATGGTCTTCGTGCTGTAGCGGTGCTTCCAGTCATATTCTACCATCTCGGATTCAGTGCATTTTCAGGGGGATTTGTTGGAGTTGATGTCTTCTTCGTAATATCAGGTTACCTCATCACGGGGATTCTCGTAAGGGAAGTCGATCAGCAAAAGAAAGCGGGTGAAATCATTCTTAGTTTTTACGACAAGAGGGCTAGGCGGATTCTGCCGGTATTCTTTGTGGTCTTATTCGTTACGCTAGTATTCGCGAGTTGCTGGTATTTTCCAATTAACTTCATTCGCTACGGGAAGAGTCTTATTACTTCAAATCTGTTTTCGTCGAATTTCTTTTTCTGGTCGGAATCCGGATACTTTAATCCAAATTCGGAAACTAAACCGCTTCTCCATACCTGGTCGTTGGGAGTTGAGGAGCAATTTTATCTGTTTTTCCCACTATTTCTTCTCGGGCTATGTGCACTTTCGAGAAGGTTTCTCGTTCCTTTTCTGATCATTGGTGCATTGCTGTCGTTTGCCGGCAGTGTGTACACCTCTTATCATCACGCTGACATTTCCTTCTATTGGTCCCCTCTCAGAGCCTGGGAACTCTTGATCGGGTCGTTACTGGCAATTCGAGCATTTCCGAGATTTTCATTCAGGCCCTCGAACGGTTTGATCGCCACAGTCGGAATGGGGATGATCTGCTACAGTGTTTTCGTCTTCGACGAGGCCGTCAGATTTCCCGGAATTTCAGCACTTCTTCCGGCGGTGGGAGCGGCATTGCTGATCGAGGCCGGCAAAGGGGGAGGGCAAACCCTGATGGGAACGTTGCTCAGTCTTCCCGCGGTGGTCTTGATCGGGAAGCTGTCGTATTCACTCTATCTTTGGCATTGGCCGCTCATCGTTTTCTACCGCTATTATGTGGTTCGTCCCATCCATTTGGGTGACCATCTGCTGATCCTGATTCTTACTTTCGGTCTTTCCTGGCTTACATGGCGTTTCGTGGAACGACCTTTCCGCGCGAAGGGATTTCTTCGTCGCTCGTCGACCTTCAAGCTATCGCTTGCCGGGATCATGTTTTTTTGCTCCGCGGGGGTAGTGATTCTCCATTCACAGGGGATCCCGGGAAGGTTTTCTCCGGAAGTGGCGAGAATCGCGAAGTTCGGCACTGACTTCGATCAGGAAGTAATTGATGCACTTGCCAGCGAAGTAGTGCCGGACATGATCAAGGAGGAAGGATCAAGGGTCTCCAGATTTGCTCTGATGGGTGATAGCCATGCGGGAATGTATGTTTCCGAATTTCAACGGATTGCCAATCGTTATGGTGAGTCTTTCAGATCTTTTGTGATTGGTCTCCACCCGCCGATCCTTGAGGCCCTTTCGACCAAACCGAAGAGGGAGGAATGGTTCAGTGACAGTTTTGAAGAAGTAATTGGAGATAAGGGCATCAGAGTCGTCTATCTGGCGGCAAGGTGGACTGTCTACTTGAATGGTGCGGTGGACAGGGACCTTAAGCCTGCGTCTCCACCAAAGCTCACGCCACTATCCGACGAGCAACTCACTGGCGCCGATCAGGGGCAATTCGTTGAAGAGAAGCTACGGTTGACAGTCACGCGGCTCAAGGCGGCTGGCAAGTTGGTTGTTCTTGTTCGCGACGTTCCCGAAGCAGCCTTCCGGGTCCCAGCTGGTCTGGCCTTCATCAAGCACAAGGGGGGTGATCCATCCATGGAAGTCGTGTCAGAAGAGTTTTACCTCCGGCGAAATCGAGAGTGTAATGAGATTCTGGATGAGATCGGGAAGATGGAAGGTGTTTTCGTAATCTCTCCGGAGGAAGCATTGAGGACTGAGAACGGCTATCGGCTCTACGCAAACGATGCCTGCCTATACTCCGACAATCAGCATTTGAGCCTTTCGGGAGCACGTCTCGTTTCACCAGTGCTCGAAAAGTCCTTCCTCGAGATGGGCGATATTGCCGGTTGGAAGGCAGCCGACCGCTAACAGATCAGTATTTAAACGTAACAATCAACGATAAATGACAATTGTGATGGAGAAGAATAATGTGGTTGAAAAGCCGGCGGCCCGGCTTCCGGATTTTCTAATTATTGGAGAAATGCGTTGTGGGAGCACGACGCTTTGGGAAATGCTCCGTCATCATCCTGGTGTCTATTTCTCGGAAGAGAAGGAGCTTCATTTTTTTGATGGTCGCGATGGGAAGTGGGATAGAGGTATCGATTGGTACTCTCAGAAATTCAGTGGATCCTGTGAAGGTATGATTTGCGGTGAAGCGACTCCAGATTACCTCTTCCATGATGATGCTTGCAGTAGGATCGCGGCGACCATCCCAAATGCAAAACTTGTAGTCATCCTGCGGGATCCTGTCGAGAGGGCCTGGTCGCACTACTGGCACAACATTCGTCGTGGAAGGGAATCCCTGAGTTTTCGTGAGGCGATGGAAGCAGAGCGTGAACGGATGGACAGTAAGGATGCCGACATCAGGGCCCATTTCTCCTATGCAACCAGAGGTCACTATATTGAGAGTTTGAGGCGTTACGAAGAGGTCTTTGGCAAGGATGCCATTCATGTCGTATTCCTTGAAGACGTCAAGGTTTCGAGAAAGAAGATGATCGAGGGTGTCTGTGGGCACCTCGCGCTCGAAGTAGTTCCAGAGATGCTCGAGGAGCGGGCGCCACAAAGGAACAAGGCGGAGTATCCCCGCTGGCCAGGCCTGAGTGCAGTTGCAAGAGGCGCAATGAAGAGAGTCAGCGGGAATCGGCTTCTTGAGGTTCCGGCCCGCAAGATTGCGGAACTTACCCGGCCGCTTCGAACCTATTCCGGGAAGTCCGAGATGGACCAGGATATACGGAAGCAGCTCGTGAATAGCTATGCGTCAAGCAACAAGGCCCTGTCAGAATGGATGGGTCGCGAAGTTCCTTGGGCCAGGAGCAAAAACGATTAGAGAGACTACTTGGCGTCTGCGGTTTGATTCCTGGCCGGTGATCCAGAGAGATTGCGCAATCTCCGGGAACATGAACGACCGGGCTTCTTCATTGAAACCTGGTTGGGTTTCTCCAGACAAGAATCCACAAGTATGGGCAATCCATTCGATATAGGACATCTTCGCAAGGATCTGAAGGGCCGGGCAGTGCGCGGCTTCGGTGTGACCGCTTCAGCGCAGGTTGTGAAGCTGGTTCTCCAGATGGGCGCAACCGCCGTGCTGGCTCGAATTCTCTCACCCGAGGATTATGGCCTGATGGCGATGGTAATCGTGGTGACCGGATTTGTCAGTATGTTCAAGGATGCAGGGCTCACCATGGCGACCGTACAGGTCCAGGAGTTGAGCCATGAGCAAGTTTCGACGCTCTTCTGGATCAATGTGGCGTTGTCGGTTGTGCTGGGCCTGATCGTTCTATCGCTTTCGCCGGCTATTGCGTGGTTCTATGGAGAGCCAAGGCTGACAAATATCGCGGCGATCATAAGCATATCGTTTCTGTTTAGCGGATGCCTCGCCCAGCACCAGGCTCTCTTGCGCCGCCAGATGCGTTTCAAGAACCTCGCGATTGCCGAAATTCTATCGATGGCGATGGGAGCAGTGGTGGCGGTAATTCTCGGACTTAATGGATGGGGATACTGGGCGCTCGTAGCACAGATGCTGGTGAGCTCGTTTACGAACTGTGTTGTTGTCTGGTTCTATTCGGGTTGGATGCCGGGTGCACCCCGAAAAGGCGCAGATGTCGCCTCAATGCTCCGCTTCGGCGCAAATGTCACGGGATTCAACTTCATCAACTACCTTGCGAGGAACACTGACAACCTGCTTATTGGCTGGTGGTGGGGTTCTGCGGCACTTGGAATCTATTCGAAGGCCTATGGATTGTTGCTAGTGCCGGTCAGACAGATCAACGCACCGATTGGTGCGGTTGTCGCGCCAACTCTAAGCCGACTAAAATCCGAACCCGAGCAATTCCGGGCCAGTGCCTTGAAGATGTTCAGGATGGTTGCGATTGGTTGCGGCCCTGTGGCGGCCTTCCTAATGGTGTTTTCTGAGGAAGTAGTAATGATTCTTCTCGGAGACCAATGGGTTGAGGCGGTTCCCATCTTCAGGTGGCTTTCTGTCGTCTTACTTACCCAGATGATTTTGAATCAGACGGCAAACGTATTTACGGCTCAGGGCAGGACGGATCTGCTCCTGAAATGTGGTGCCATCAATTCAGCATGGGCAGTAATCGCAATAGTTGCAGGATTGCCCTGGGGAGCTGTCGGTGTTGCCTGCCTTTATGGTGTCAGTGGTCTTCTTCTCCGGGCGCCAACACTCATCTATTTCATGTCCAGGACCAAAGTCTTCCGGCAACGTGATCTTTACGCAAGTATCGCGCCGGTGGTTATTCTGACGCTTTCGGCGGCAACATTGGTATTGGGGTTGAAATCGTATTTGGTCACGCATCTGGGGCATCTTCCGGGAGTTGCCATATCTGGATCGCTACTGGCATTGGTTTTCGTCCTGGCCTACTCGGGTGTCGGCTCGATAAGGAAATCGATTGTGGATGGGTTCAAGCTGTTTGACGTCGCCCGTCGACGGAAAAAGGTGTCGACTTGATAAAGTTAAAACTTACGGGAAGTTTCCTAGAAGGGTAGCGCTCCCGGCATCTTTAATTCGGGAACTAAAATTTAATAAGAGAAGACTTAAGAATGAGTAATCACCTGAAGAGAGTTCGAAATTTTGTGAGCAGAGTCCGTGGCTCGCTCAACGCAGGGGGAAAGACGCAGGTTCTGGTGCTCGGGGACTCGCACGCCGAAGTCTTCACTCAGGCGGGGGAACGCTTTCCAAATCATTATTTTATTGTGGTTAGTGTTGGTGGTGCGACGATCTCAGGACTCAGTAATCCCAACTCGAAGACACAGGCGCTGAAGATGTTCGAGGACGGGCTTGATCGACATGGTGGCGACATCTGTTTGACTCTTCTTGGCGAGGTGGATACCGGCTTTGTGATCTGGTATCGTGCCGAGCGCGGCGGGACTACCGTTGAGGAAGCGTTTCAGAAAGCTGTCGAGAACTACAGAAACCTGCTTTCGAGGATTAGCTATAAACGTTCAGTGATCTGTATTAGTGCTCCTCTGCCCACTATTCGGGATGATCAGGATTGGGGAGACGTAGCCAATGAGCGGAAAGAAGTTCGGGCCACGCAGCTTGAAAGGACCCGTCTTACCGTCAGGTTCAATTCCGTAATGGAGCAGATTTGTCGCGAGGAAGGATACGGTAATATTAATTTGGATTCCCAATCGCTGTCACCAGACGGGCTTGTCAGGGAGACTTTGATGAACGCGGACCCCAATGACCACCATTATGATAACAAGGCCTATCTCGATCTTGTCACCACTGCCAATTTTGAGGCACTGGTGAGGAGATAATAAAAGTTGGAAGTCACGTAACAAGCCGACGTACTCCCCAAAAAGAAAAATCACCTCAAGAGGAATCCGTGATGTCATTTTCTGAAAGTCCCGTGTTTATCGTTGGTTGGCCCAGGTCGGGAACCACCTTGCTGGCAAAGATGCTTGCCGCCCATCCGGGGATGGCCTGTGGTCCCGAGAGTCACTTGTTCTCAAAAATATCCCAGGGCACGATTCAGCAGGCTTTAACTTCTGATGATTGGGTCAGTAGTATTGCTGAGACTGTTGGCGGAATTACCCTTTCCGGACAAGGTGTATTGGAGCTTTATGGGCATACCGCATCAAGTTTCCGGGATGAGTTGTCTGTGCGTAAGCCTAGCATGCCTGAGGTCTTGTCGGCCCTCTATTCAAATCTCATGACGCGGACCGGTGCCGTGCGGATTGTCGAGAAGACGCCTAATCATATTTGTCATTTGGATCGAATCAGGAGCCGCTTCCCCAAGTCTCGGATCATCAGGATAACCAGAGATCCGCGGGATGCGGTGTTTTCGATGCGCAAGCTTCCCTGGATGCCTGATGACATTGTCGCCGGCAGTCTACTGTGGGATCGTTGGTTTCGTTCTTCGAAGGACTTTTTCGAGAATGATCCCCTCTCGATGACCGTCCGCTATGAGGATCTGGCGACCAATTGCAAGGTTGTGCTTGAGGAGATTTGTGAATTTATCGGTGAGAATTTCGATCCCTGTATGGAATCGTTCTACGAATCTTCAGATACCGTATTCACACCAGGAGAGTCATGGAAGGAGGATGTTTCACAACCAATTGATGCCTCAAGGATCTACAGCTGGAAGAAGAACGAAGTCGACAAGGAGGATCTGAGTCTGGTCTCGGGAATCTGCCACAAGGGGATCCGCTATTTCGAGTATGAGCCGAGTCTGGTTGAGCCTCTGCCTTCTTTTGAGGCCCTGGATTCACTATCTCTTGCCTCGGCCACCGTCCTCGCAAGAGGATTGATCGAGAATCGGTGTGGCTTTCAGATCGACATCAATGAGTTGAGCGGCCGTAAACTCCGTACGCTGAAACACAACCTGATGGGATTCCTCAGACTCATTTCAAATATTTTCTCCAAGAGGAACTCACTTGTAATGTTTCACTCAAGCAAGTGACTCCGCTCCTTTCCGACCCATGGCGCCCGTGATCAACCCCCTTGAAGCCGCATCCGAGAGCGTCGGGCCGCCGACGTCCGGGGTGCTGCGGCGGGTTGCTTTCGCGCCCTACTTCGCGAATAACCCTTATCAGAGACTCCTGCAAGGGGCGCTCAAGAGGGAGGCGGTACAAGTCGATTTCAGGAACTCCGCCTCGGAGGTGGAGCGCGAGCATGAGACTGGTCGATCGATTGAGGTGCTTCATCTGCATTGGTTGCCGGTAATGAAGAAGCGGCCAGGCTCTTGGGTCTTTGCATGGAAGCAACTCCGAGCCATTAAGAGGCTGAAGGAACGAGGGGTCGCAATCGTGTGGACGGCGCACAATCGAATTCCCCACGAGTCCGAGTTTCCGATGCTGGATCACCTGTTGTCCTCCAAGGTGGCGTCAATTGCAGATCGAATCATTGTCCACTCGAATGCTGCCCGTGAAGAAATTACGGAAGCCTGTGGAATCAAGGATCAACGCAAGATTGAACTTATCTACCACGGAAATTACCGCGGGGTTTATGGAGATCTTCCCGAGAAGGGTGATTCGCGGGTGAAGTTGGGGCTTGGAAACGAGGAATTCGTCTTCCTTTTTCTAGGCGCGGTGAGGCCCCACAAGGGAGTCTCTGATCTTATTGATGCCTACCGATTGGCAAATCTCGATTGCCGCTTGATAATCGCAGGTAATATCCAGGATAAAGAGTTTGAGAGTGAGTTGAGGGATTTGGAAAAGGAATTGCCGGGGTTAGTGTTGATGTCGGGATTCATTCCTGATGAAGATCTTGGTGGCTACTTTGCTGCATCTGACGTTGTGGTGCTTCCCTATCAGCGTTCTCTTACCTCGGGTGCACTTGTGTTGGCGATGTCTTTCGAGCGTGCCTGCATTGTTCCTGATTTTGATACTTTTACGGAGTTCATTGATGAACGGGGTGGATTCTCCTATCCGGCTGGCAGTACGTTCGAACTGGCAGAAGCGATGCGCAAGGCGATGGAGGCGAGGGGCCGGATGGAGGAGTTTGGAAGGTGCAACGGTAAGATTGCGAGCCGGTGGGACTGGAAGGAAGTAGCTAGGCGAACCTCGGCGGTCTATGATGAAGCCTTTGGAATGAAAGCTGAAGGCTACTGCGTGGATTCAACAAGACTCTAATACGGAACACCCGGAATCGGCCTGTCAGAACGATGGTGAATAAGAAGAGCATAGGTGATAGGCGTGGGTCTTCCAGAGTTGTATTGCTATTTGCAGCAATCGCAGGACTTACTGTGCTCTGGTTCACGCGCCTTGATGGGTTGGGAGATCGACCCCTTTCTCGTGACGAGTACTATTCTGCCTCTGCAGTACAAAAGGTCCTCGAATATGGGGAGCCGGCCTTCTATGGTGGAGGGCATTATCCACGTGCCCTCTCGATGCAGTATGGTACAGCAGTGGTTTGCAAAATGTTTGGTGAGAATGAGAGGAACCAGCGGATGCTACCGGCCCTCTTTGGAATCCTTCTTATACCTCTCTTTTATTTCTTCTCACGACAGTTTCTTCCGCTTTGGCTGGCACTGGCTGTTTCAGTGATGTTTGCGCTCTCATCATGGCAGATTGAATTCAGTCGGTTTGCGCGGATGTACACCGCTCTCCAGTTTTTCACTTTAGCCTTCTTTTATAGTTACTACTTGGCCTTCAACAAGGGCAAAACAGCGTGGCGCTATGTGCCTCATCTAATGGCATTGGCTGCGATTTCACTACATGATCTTGGAGTGTTATTGATGCCGTTTCTCTTGGTTGCTCCATGGATCCCATCGTCGGATGGTAAAAGAGCGCAGGGCAAAACCCGAGGGCGGCTCGCCTTTGCGGCGGTCGTGACCGGGGGACTTGCTTTCGCATGGCTTGTCTTCTGTCGCATCTGGTGGAATAGCGGCGTGGTGGATCCACTGCCGGCTGACTGGGTGCCCGCAAGTGGAGGTAAGCTCGAAAGGCTCAGCGGATTCGTGCAAATCCCGGGGGTTGACCCTCTGGTGAGCCTGTTAGGATTTGCAACCCTAGTGACTGGGTCGGTCGTAGCCATCGCATGGAGATTTCGCAGGAGTCTGGGTGAGGCAACACTTTGGATTGGAGTAGCGGTAATGGTGATAGCCTCGATTTTTCACCTGTTCGCACTCGCTGCTGTGGCTTTTGGGTTCCTAATTTGGAGGCATGATTTTCACTTGATGGTCTTTAAACGCCCGGCGATGAGGTGGAGCTTGGTCATCACAGGCATCTGCGCTGTGGCATGGGTAGTGGTTGCCCTGAAAGTGCCAGCGCTGACGGAGGGGATCGGTGGCGAAAGCCGGGCAGGCGAGTTGAGGAAGGCGCTTTTCGGATTTCCCGATTTCTACCGCCCCGGCCTCTCTCCCTGGTTGAAGGCGATGCCCGTCTTCACCATCATCGCTATTCTATCGGGATTTTATGAGCTATGGAGAATTAGAAAAGAGCCACTAAACAAAGTCATCTGGAACCCGGTCTGGGTGGTGGCGGTTGCAGTAATGGCCTTCGGGGTGACCGGAACGCCTCTATCGGTTACCCGTTATTGGTTCTTTGTTTTTCCGTTTATTTTCATTCTTCCAGCGCTGGCTCTCAATCATCTCGGTGGCCGCTTCATAAAGGGTGGAGAAACCGCCCGGGGAGGTTTGATTCCGGCTACAGCGCTGATCGTCTTGATGGCCATCACGGAGGAATTTAATCTGCGTCATCTCGTGGCAACCAATAGTCATGATGTTGTTTACCGGACCGGGGAGTTTCAGAAATTCTCCCGTCATTGGTATCCTCGTAGTGATGAAGAGCTTCCCGCGATCGAACTCGGTCAGCATGCGGCTCCGGGAACCAGCGTGATTCTTTCGAGTATGCTGACTGCGTCAGTTTACTATCTACCCGAAGGACTTAAACCGGCAGTCTACATGCGCAAAGATCTCGATCCGCGGTTCGCCCGCCACTCGCGCAAGGGTGGAACGATGGACCGCTGGAGCGGTCTTCAGCTTTTGACCTGTCCTGCGGATTTGGATGCATACACCTCGGAGACCTCAAGGGTGATTCTCGCCCGGGTGGTGAAGTCCAGGTTTCAAGATCTCGAACCTGAGGAGATCTGGGCGGAACGTCTGGTTTCCAGCAAGCGGATCGCGTTGAGCAGGGATGGACGAAACGAAGTGCTGGAGATCACGCTGCGAAGCCGCCAACTATGATGAGACTTACCAATTCAGTTTTCAAAAAATATTTCAAATAATGAGTAAGAACCAATCGACCATTCTTGTCACGGGCTGTGCCGGGTTCATCGGCGCGGCAACTGCAGGGCTATTGTTGGAGCAGGGACAGAAAGTCATAGGCCTCGACAACGTCAATGATTACTACGATGTCAGGGTCAAGAGATCGAGATTGGCGATTCTTTCCGGGAATCCTGATTTTGAGTTTCACGAAATCGATCTTGAAGACCGGGCCGCGATCGAGGCACTTTTCGAGACTCACGATATCAGCGCGGTCATCAATCTTGCTGCACGGGCGGGTGTGAGGGCCAGTATCGTGGATCCTTTTGTCTATGTATCCACCAATACCATGGGAACGCTTCATCTGCTTGACGCGATGAGGAAGAGGGAAATCAAGACCTTCATCATGGCATCCACTTCGTCGCTCTATGCGGATGTGCCGATGCCGTTCGAAGAAACGGCCAATGTCGCCCGCCCGGTTTCTCCATACGCGGCGAGTAAGCTGGGAGCGGAGGCTCTGGCCCACTCCTATGCACATCTCTATGGGATGAATGTTGCCATTCTTCGCTATTTCACGGTGTTTGGCCCGGCTGGGCGACCTGACATGAGCCCGTTCCGGTTCACTGAGTGGGTCCGACGTGGCGAGCCGATCCAGCTTTATGGCGATGGCACTCAGACCAGGGATTTCACCTTTGTTGACGACATCGCAAGTGGCACGGTCGCAGCCTTGGGAATCAAGGGCTACGAAATCATTAATCTTGGAGGTGGTAATGCTCCGCTAAGCATCAATCAGATGATCGAATCGATCGGCACCGAACTCGGGATTGAGCCGAAAGTAAGCTATTTGGAGGTAAACCGTGCCGACATGAAGGACACTTCCGCGAATGTCGCGAAAGCCAACCGAATTCTCGGATGGACCCCAAAGGTTTCTCCTTTCGAGGGATTCAAGCGGACAGTCGAATGGCACAAGAAGAATGCCGACTGGCTTGATAGCGTCGATCTTTGAGCCGCATCCAATTTCCCAACCATATGTCCTACCACGGACGAACCAAGACAAGCTTGTCAAAACCGATCAAAACCGAGCGAATGAACACACAACAGAGCAGCCAGCCTCAGGAAATTGTTTCCCGCAGGAAAATACACCTGTCCCCTATGGACAATATAACCGCGATCTCACAACAGCGCGAGTATGACGTTTCAATCGTCATCCCCTTGATGAACGAGGAGGATAACGTTTCACGTCTTTGCGACGAGTTGCGGGCGATGATGGATGCCCAGGAACTTCGTTATGAAGTGCTTTTCATCAATGACGGGAGCACGGATACCACCGCTCAGAAGCTCCAGGATGAAATTGGAGAGGACGAACGTTTTGTCGTCATTGAGTTTACTCGGAACTTCGGCCAGTCCGCCGCGATGGGTGCGGGTTTCAGTATGGCTCAAGGAAGTGTGATGGTACCGATGGACGGGGACCTTCAGAATGATCCTGCAGACATTCCCAGTCTTGTCGCAAAGCTTGATGACGACCAGGGATACGATGTCATTTGCGGCTGGCGGAAAAATCGCAAGGATAAGTGGCTGAGTCGGAAATTGCCTTCAATGGTTGCAAATCGGATCATCCGCCGTCTGACCTATTGCCGGGATATTCATGATTTCGGCTGCACGCTCAAGGCCTACCGTCGTGAAGTTCTTGAGGATCTCAGGCTTTACGGGGAAATGCATCGTTTCCTTCCCTACATGTGCCGACGCCGGGGTGCGAGGATGACCGAGAGCGTGGTTCATCACCGTCCAAGGATTGCCGGTCAGACGAAGTATGGTCTGAAGCGTACGATAAAAGTGCTCTTCGATCTTCTCACGGCAAAATTCCTTGAGGACTACCTGACCAAGCCGTTGTACTTCTTCGGCAAACTAGGCATCGTCTCATTCGTTATTTCGATCGCTGCCGTGGCGATGGCCTTGGTTCAGAAGTTTGGTTACCTGACCGAGCATGGTTCGGCGGTGAATCTGAACGACAACATCTTCATTCTCTTCGCGATGATGATGTTCATCACGACGGTGGTTTTGTTCATGATCGGGGTCATTGCCGAGCTGCTTATCAGGATCTACCATGAAAGTCAGGGTAGAATGCCATTCAAGGTTCGGAGCCTCCATCGTGCAGGGATGAGTGTCCCATCCGGGCGCTGATCTTCCGCTGGTTCTTCGACCGCGGCTGATAGATTCCCCTACTATCGGATGCGATGCCAAACACAATTGCCCATTTTGCTGTCAATGGCCTGATTAGCCGAAAGCTCGTTTCGCAGGCTTCCTTGCCATTGGTTTATTTGGGGTGTGTGATTCCCGATATTCCATGGATCCTGCAGCGGGCGGCGTGGAAGCTCATTCCTTCGATTGATATTTATGCGCTGAGGCTTTATTGCGTCAATCAGGCCTCACTTTTTGTCAGTCTGATGTTCTGTGCGGCTGTGGCTCAGATCATGGTGCGCCGGCTTGAGGCATTCCTTATTCTGTCGCTCGGATCTCTTCTCCACCTGCTTCTCGATGCCTGCCAGATCAAATGGGCCAATGGGGTCAGTCTCTTCGTTCCCTTGGAGTGGAAGCTTGTCAGGTTCGACTTTTTCTGGCCCGAGAGTCCCTACACCGTCGTTCTTACGGTGGCGGGATTGGCCTACTTTCTGTTTCACTGGAGAGTAGCGGTTCAAAGTGGCATCGAGTTGACGAGGAAACCCTCAAGATGGGTGTTGTCGTTGGTTTTTCTGGCGGCTTATCTCTTACTTCCCACGCTCTGGATCGGCCAAGCACTTACGGCGGACAACCATTTTGTCGGCACGCTGCATCCAGAGAATATCGAAGAGCGTGCCGGTCGTACCGTTGAATTGGATCGTATACCCTTTCAGCCAAATGAGGATGCCGAAGGTGAGGTGAGGGGCTTGGAAGGTGAACCGTTGAGAGTTGAGGGTATTCCCTTGGATCACGATGCGAAGGTATCGGTGCGTGGAACCTTCACTGATCAAGACCGCATCGTGATCGAGGACTACCATGTTCACCACGGATGGTTGCGGGAAGTCGCTTCCTACGTCGGACTGGTGCTGGTTGGGATCACGTGGATATTTGCGATAATCAAAGGAGTTGGAAGGCAGGACATGGCGATGGAGCCACGAGGACAGTAGCATGATTAAGAGCCTGGATGAGATTGGAACCGAGGGTATGGCCACAGGTGCGACCCGGCTGATGATCGATGGCCACGTGCATTTTCATCCGGCTCATCGATTGGATGTCTTCATCGAATCTGCAATCGAGAATCTTGCCCGAAATGGTTCCGGTCTTCCGACCTTATTGATGACGGAGGGAAGCGGGTCACATGCGTTTAGAGACTGGAGGGATGGAGAATGCTCTTTTCAAGTTGGCCGGACATTGGAACCGGATTCAATCATGCTGGACGAACGGTTGCTTGTGATTGCAGGGCGGCAGGTGGTGACGGCCGAGCGAGTCGAAGTCCTTGCCCTCGCGACGGCATCGGAATTTGAGGATGGCCGCCCCCTCAGTGAGACGATTGAATCCGTCAAGGCGGCAGGTGGAATTGCAGTGCTTCCGTGGGGTGTTGGGAAGTGGTTTGGAGAAAGAGGACGTCTCGTTGAGCAGGCGGTTAGGGAGCATGGAGTGATGGTCGGCGACAATGCGGGGCGGCCTCTCGGTTGGCCCAAGCCGTCGCTCTTTTCTGAGTTCCCGGTGATACCTGGCTCGGACCCCCTGAAGGCCGAGGGCGAGGAGCGCATGGTCGGCAGTTATGGTTTTGTTCTGGAGGCTGATTTCGATCCAAAAAGGCCGGCTGAGTCAATCCGCCGATCGCTCCGGGCACTCGAATCCTGCCCGACCACGTTCGGCGGCAGGGTTGGCCCAACTCGATTCTTTTTTCGTCAGCTAAGGCACAGTCTGGGCTGATACGATGCCCGTGTGTGGCGTCACCCTCCACAAGAAGAGAATTTCTCAGTAGAATCCCCAAGCAATCAAGCAAATGAAAGACAACCAATCCCCTCAAAGCCCTGACAAGCGGCGGATGCTCATCGTCGATCTTGTCGGATATGACCGCCGCCGAATCACACCGGAGAACGCGCCCTTTATTCACGAACTCTTCCAACGTTATCCATCTCAGCGGATGCCGGGTCAGCCAACGACGGAAGTCTGGCCGACGCTGGTCTGTGGTGCCAATCCAGGAGTTGAAGGCCACACTCTGTGGCATGCAAAACTACGTGACGAACCATCGGATCCCTGGTGGGCCCGTCCCCTCAACCTCCTTCCGGACTTCTTCGTCTCGGCTCTTCAGCTTGTTCCTCACTTTTTCAAGGGACATGGATTCGACATGCCGGCGATTCCTCATTGGCGTCGTCGTCAGATGGAGTTCCATCGGCTCAAGTATTACGTGCGTTCGCTGAATCCGGACGAATACACCGTCGTCGGTGGCGCCAAGACCATGTTTGAGCCATTCGGTGACGAGGCAATTCACGAGGTGGTTTCAAAGTTTGAGAATCTCGATGCAGCGGCGGTGAAGTATCCGACCGAGCACAAGATGCAGTTTCTCGAATTGCACTGCTTTGATCTGTCTTCGCATTGGTATCTCGACAAGCCCGAAGTGATGGCTCCGTTGATCCGTCAGATTGATGACTGCGTTGCCAAGTTGGCGAAGAAATGCGAAGAGGAGGGCGTGGTCTTGTCACTGTTGATCGAGCATGGTCAGGAGCTCACTCCGAAAGAGAACCACATCAATCTGCGCAAGATTGTGGCGGACACCGGAGTTTCAAGAAAAGACTACTGTTACTACAATGGCGTGGCGGTTTCACGCTTCTGGTTCCGGACTGACGAGGCGCGTGAGAAGATCGTCGCGGCCCTGAAGAAGGTCCCGAATTCGCGGACCCTCACCAACGATGAACTCAACGAGGAGTTGGGGATGACGCTTACTCCTGAATGGGGTGAGGTCTACATTGCGCGCGATCCTGGCTACCTTTTCCATCCGAACGACTACTATCATCCCCTTGCAAACATTTTTGTCGGACTCAAGTCGAAGGAGATGCGGCAACGGATGTTCGACCCCTTCCACCGCGGTTACCACGGTTACATCCCGGGCGAGAACACCCCTTCCGAGGATGCCTGGGCGCTGGTCGTGAGTGATGAGGTGGAGCCGGTTTCGGATGAAGCCCGGCTCATCGATTGGGCACCGAGCATGCTGCAGTTGATCGGAACGCCCGTTCCCGACTACATGGCTGGCCATCCGACATTCCGCGAAAAGGGGGGTCACAGTTCGCCAAAAATAGAGGATACTGTGCTTTCAAACAACTAAGCAATGAGTGCCGCCCCCCCAACGCAGGCCCCAGTTTCCGTGCTCAATGTCCCCGGTCTCGACCGGAGACGCATGGACGCTGAGACGATGCCATTTCTTGATTCTCTGGTCCGCAGCGGATCGATCGTCGAGTGGGACGGCCATCCGACCACTGAAATCTGGCCCACACTGGTGACAGGAGCGAATCCGGGCCAGCATTGGATTTGGCACTGCAAGCTTGCCGATCAGGGGAAGGCGAAGTGTTTCAAGGATCGTCTCCTTGAAAAGCTTCCGGATCGTCTGGTGGCAACCGGGCAGATCTTGCGTCATTTTGTCGACCGGGAGTTTGACATGCCGTGCATTCCTCACCGGCGTCGCCGGCATTTGGAATTTCACCGGCTGAAGTTCAATGCCCGTAGCAAGCCGGAGCAATACCGGAACGTCGGCGGGGTTGATACGCTCTTCGGGGCTTTGGGAGACAAGGCCGAGTACGGTGTGACCGGGCAGTTCGAGGATTTGGACAAGATGTTAGGGGAATGGCCTCGGGAATCCACTTCGCTGGATTGGTTGGAGGTCCATTGCTATGACATCGCGGTTCATTACAACGTCCACAAGGACGAGGTCATGAAGCAGCGGGGTCGTGAACTGGATGATTTCGCCAAAGCCTACCATGACAAGTGCAAGAAGCTTGGAAGAAGGTTCATTCTTGTCGCCGATCACGGTCAGGAGCCGGTTGCTGATTCGGTAAACCTGGAGAAGCTACTCAAGCGGACGGGGGTCGACCCGGCCGAGTTCGTGCATTTTACCGCTCAAGGTGTGGCGAAGTTCTGGTTCCGCACCAAGGAGGCGAGGGAGAAAATCGAGCAGGCCTTGAGGGCTTCCGAGCATCTGAATGTGTTGGATTGGAAGGAACTCAACGAGCGTTTCGATTTTGAATTGGATGAGGAATGGGGTGAGCTCTACGCGATTGCCGACAGTGGTTATGTCTTTTTTCCCCATGATTTCCATCACTTGCTGGCTCACCTGCATCTGGGGCTGACCAACCCGGCGATGCGCAGTCGCCTATGGAGCTTCAACGTCGCGGCCTACCACGGGCAAATGCCGGGACATCCGGCGGAGAGGGGCTTCATGGTTTCGGATGATCCGGAACTGGAGGCATGTGTGGCAGCGGATGAACTCGTCCGAATCGTGGATGTGGCACCGACCTTGCTTTCGTTGGTGGGGAAGAAGGCCATGCCCCACATGAAGGGCCGAGTGGTCATGGAAGCGGTGTCTGATGATGCCGATGCGCAAAATGAAACCGCTGTTGCCTGACGAAAGCCAACTGACTTTGACCGATGCCTGCTGTGATCAAAAGAAATCCTGAGGACGTTGCCAGTCGGCACCACGAGCTGGTGGTGGTAGGCGGCGGTATCTACGGAATCTGCCTGGCCCTGGAGGCGGCCCAGCGTGGGATCAAGGTGTTGATGCTGGAGCGCGGTGATTTCGGTGGCAAGGTTTCGTGGAATTCGTTGAGGATTCTCCACGGTGGATTGCGCTACCTCCAGAAAATGGATCTACGCCGCTTCTACGAATCCGTCGGCGAGCGCCGCTGGTTTCTCCAGCACTTCCCTGACCTTTGCGGACCTTTGCCATGCATGATGCCACTCTATGGAACTGGAATGCGTCGGGCTTCGATCTTCCGGGTTGCATTGAAAATGAACGATGTTCTTTCGCACCGAAAGAACCACAACGTAGATCCGGCGAACCATCTCGGTGGCGGAAAAGTGATTTCTCCGGATGAAACTGTGGCACTCTTTCCGCAGGTTGATCGTGACGGACTGGAAGGGTCGGCGATTTGGGCGGATGGCCAGATGAGGAATTCCCAGCGGCTCTTCATGGAGCTTTGCCGATGGGCGGTTTCAGGTGGCGCGGAGCTCTTGAACTATGTCGAAGCGACAGGTTTGGAGAGCCGTGATGGAGCGGTTTGCGCGGTTGATGCGATTGATTGCAAGTCAGGCGAATCACTCAAGTTTACCTGTGATCGCGTGGTCAACGCCGCAGGTCCCTGGTGCGCTGATGTGAGTGAGTCGATGGGTGACGGTCGACGGGACCTGTTTCCTCCAGCGCTTGCTTTCAATGTCCTTTTTGATCGTCCCCCCATGGCCGAAACCGCGGTGGCGGTTACCGCCAAAGAGCCGGGTGCAAGAACCTACTTCCTGCATAACGAGGGCGGCTACCTGCTCGGCGGAACCTATCACGCGCCGGCTGAACCATCCGGTAAGGCCCGTCTTGGCGAGTTGGTGAAGGACTACATCGATCAGGTCAATCGTGCGGTTCCGGGGCTTGAGTTGCGCGGCGATCAAGTACTCAGGGTCTACGGTGGGATGCTGAGAGCCCGGAAAGAAGGTGACGAGGATCCGGTGGATCACCCGACCATTCTTGACCACGGAAAGTCCGGTGGAACCAAAGGGCTGTGGACGATTTCAGGAGTCAAATACACGACCGCACGATTGGTCGCAGAACAGACGGTTGCTGCGATCTATCCCGGAAAAAGCGGCTCACTTCAGCGTCCTTCTCATGGCGCCGGAGCGATTCTTGCCCTGAGCGATCGGGTTGAAGAACTGCCCCTGGAGGAGATCGTGGAAGCTGCGAAGCGAATACTGGAAGAGGAGGCGGTGACCAGCTTTGCCGATCTGATGCTGCGCCGGACGGCTTGGGCGCTTGATCCTGATGTCGGGGCACGGCTTGCCCGGAAAATAGGTCCCCTGATTGGCTATCAAGCTGAAGAAGTTGAGCGTTGCTGCGAAGAAATCGGGCAACGTTTTTTTCAGGATAAACCGAAGACTTCCAAACTGAGCGAAGTCGCCTGAAGCAGAAGATATCCCAACCGAATAACAGGATGAAAATACAGGTACTGGCACCCCATTCGTTCTTTGTGGATCGAGGCACCCCGATTGATGTCGATATTCTTCTGCGTGCTTTGTCACAGCGTGGTGAGACGGTTGAGGCCTGTGTCTATCACGACGGTGAGGATCGCGATTATCGAGGGCTTACCATCAACCGGATCAAAGCGCCTTCCTGGTTGGGATCGATTGGTCCTGGATTCTCACCGAAGAAACTTTATGCCGATTTCCTGTTGGCGATTCTGGCGTGGAAGACTTTCCGCCGCTTTCGTCCCGATGTGATTCATGCCGGTGAAGAGGCGGTTTTCATCGCGATGGTTTTCAAATGGATCTATGGGACCCCTTACGTCTACGACATGGACTCTTCGATCGCCCAACAAATGGTCGAAAAAAAGCCATGGCTGAGCCCGATTTCCGGCTTTTTGGATGCGATGGAGGGAATGGCGGTTCGTGGAGCCCTTGCCTGTGCTCCGGTTTGCCATGCTCTGGCCGACCTCGCGAGGGATCAGGGCGCCGCAAAATTGGTCACGCTCCATGACATCTCCCAATTGGAGAACCCGGACCGTCCGGCGACAGGTTTCCTCCGTGAAAAGTTAAGTATTCCTCAAGGGAGGCCGATCTTGATGTATGTTGGAAATTTTGAGGAGTATCAGGGAGTGGATCTCTTGCTTCGAGGATTCGCCGATGCCTTGAAAAAAGGAGCCGATATCGAACTCGCCATCGCGGGTGGCACGGACGAAGCCATTGAAGACTACAAGAAACGTGCGGAAGCCCTCGATCTCACCGGGCGCGCCCACTTCCTCGGTCGTTGGCCGGCAGCAGAGCTCGATGAGTTGTTGGCGGAGTCCGACATTCTCACCGCTCCACGGACTCGTGGGATCAATACGCCACAGAAGATCTTTCCCTACATGCATTCCGGACGTGCCGTACTTCTGACTGATTTGCCAACACACAGTCAGATTGTTGACTCCTCGGTTTGCATGTTGGCGGAACCGACTCCGGAAGGTTTCGGAGACGCGATCGTGGCACTTTCCAAAGATGAAGAACTGCGCGATAGGCTCGGTAGGGCAGGGAGGTCTTTCGTCGAATCCAATCATACTTTTTCCGCTCATCGTCGCCGGGTCGATGAGCTCTACGATCTCGTCGAAAGGGGGACCATCGAGCTCTCACCGGTTGCGAATCCTGTCTGAGTTTCACCACTCTGACCCCATCCCCCCCATGGAAGACGTCTCCGAATCCGTGCCTCTGATCAAAGACGAGGCCGTTCCCCTCAAGGCGAAGGCCAAGTGGTGGAAGACGATGCTCAAGGCCTTGGTGGCTGGGGGGATTCTTGCCTATCTCCTCTATAAGATTCCGTTCGCTTCGATTTGGGCGGCGATATTGGAGGCAAAATGGCAGTTGCTGGTCCTTTCAACGTTCATGACCTTGCTGGTCCACTGGACGACGGCAGATCGTCTAAGGCGCCTACTTGAGGTATCGGGCAATAAGATCACGACCTGGGGGATTTTTGAAATCAACCTTTCCACCCTCTTTTACGGTTTGTTTCTGCCAGGCGGCAATTTCACCGGGATTGCGATTCGCTTCTATCGTTTATCGGCTGACAAAGGAGATGCCCTGGCTACCGGGGTTGCTCTATTCACCGACCGGGTGATCAGCACGATTACCTTACTGTTGGTCGGAATCGTGTTTTGGCTCGGCGCGAGGCAAGAAGAAGGATGGTATCCGCTGCTGATCATGCTCGGCGCCCTGGCCGCCTCGATCGGTGTCATCTTCCTCTTTCTTGTAGCTGAAAAAATCCCACTTTTGAGGCCGCTTTATGGATTGGCCATGCGCTATGGCAAAGGTCCTGCGAGAAAGATTCACGACGCTCTCCACAAGCAGGCCAAATTGCCGGTCCGAACGCTGGTCGTCGTCTTTTCCCTTTCCATTTTGACCCACTTGCTCGGGATCGTGGCCTACGCTCTGATTGCGCGCAGCCTCGGCATCGAGGTCGGTTTGGTGGCGATGGGCTGGATTCGCTCGTCGATCATTCTTGCCACGATGATCCCATTGACGCCTTCAGGAATTGGCCTGCGAGAAGGTGCATCCTTATTACTCCTTACAAGTCTGGGGGTTACGAATGAGACAGCAATGGCATTTTCCCTGCTTATCTTTGGAATGACTATTTTACTCGTTGGACTCGTAGGCGGGCTCTTCGAGGCCCGTCGCGTCACTAAATTTTGAATTGCAATTCCCGAAAAAGACCGCAAAATCCAAAAGCAAGCTTTTGCGGATGGTTAATCTGTATCGCTCGCGCCCCCGCATCATTCTCCCTCCCCGCATCTTCAACCAGAAGAGCGCCAATCCCCCCAGTCCCATGATTTCGAATCGTCGTGTCCGCTTTGCGCTCAAACTCGTAGGAGCGCTTCTCCTCGCCTGCTCTTTAGCGGCGCCTTTGCAGGCGCAAACGAAGATCATGCCGCTAGGGGATTCCAACACCCGCGGGAAGAAGGGCTACAACTACCGCTCGTTTCTACGTGATCGACTGATCAACGAAGCGGGATATTCGATGGACTACGTCGGTAGCGGGACTTCCGTAGGCGGAGCCCATGGTCCAGGCCCGGATTCAAACACTCCCTACACCAGCGCCCAGATCACCGCGCTTGGAACCGATCTCGAACATGAGGGATGGGGCGGATATACCATTGGTGGAATCGCCAACCGTGTGAATGGATGGCTCGATTCGAGGAATCCGGACACAGTGCTGCTGATGCTGGGGACGAACGACTTCGCCGATGGGATCGGAGTGGGAGCGATCGATCGCCTCGACAGTCTGATTTCACAAATTCTCACTCATAAGCCGGGGGTTACTCTGGTGGTGGGATCCATTGCCCCCACGTCGGGTGGATATGCAGGACTCAACCGGGCGGTTCAGGAGTTCAACCGTGATCTGCCTGGGATCGTGAATGATTACTTCGGCCTGGGTCATAACATTTACTTCGCCGACACCGGGGGAGGGATCGATCCCAGCCTGGACATGGTTGATGGCCTGCACATGACGGAAGGTGGCTATCAGAAGATCGGGGACGGATGGTTTGACGTCCTCGGGCAACTTGCTGTTGGCAACGCGCAGCCTCAGGTCACTTTTACGGTCAACGGCCCTCAGACTGAGGGTTATTTTATTGCAGACTCAGACATCAACTTCTCGGCGCTGGCCTTTGACTCCGACGGAACCATCGACCGAGTGGCATTTTATGCTGATGGCGTGCTCATTGGTGAAACGACGGGCGAACCGCACATGCTGATGTGGCTGGCAGTTCCTGCTGGCAGGTACGAAATCACTGCGACAGCTTATGACGATCTCGGTTTCCCCGGCTACTCATACCCGCTGACGATCCAGGTCGGAGAGCCAAGACCGAAGGCTGCCATCATCATCGGAAATGGCGCCCTCACTCTGGCTGATCAGAATATTTTTGACTCAATCGAGGCCCTTGGCTTTGAGCCTGAGTTTTTCGTTGATTCCATTGCGGGTTCATCGGGTGTCGGTGATGCGCAGTTCATTGTCATTTCTTCAACGGTCAGCTCCGGGAAGGTGGGCCCAGCCTTCCGCGACAGCGAAGTGCCTGTAATCGTTTTTGAGCCGTTTCTCTTCGACGACATGAGCCTCACGGGAGGACTCGAAGGTTTGGACTTCGGTTTGGGAGTGAATCAATCCGATCTGGTGATCACGGCTGCAGCTCATCCCCTCGCAGCCGGACTGAGCGGTGCGGTTACCGTTGTTTCTGATAGTGAAGGTTTCCTGTCCTGGGGACTTCCCGGCGGCGATGTTCTGAGCATTGGCCACTTGACCGGAAATCCAGGACAAAGCGCCATCTTTGCGCTCGAAGAGGACGGCCTCATGGTCAACGGCAATCCAGCAGCCAACCGGAGGGTTGGTCTTTTCGTCGGTGATAAGACGTCAGAACACTTTACAGCCGATGGTCAGGCGTTGTTCGATGCCGCTATTGTCTGGGCAACCGAGGGCATCGATTTGGGTGGGGGTCCAGGTGGCGGAGAGAACAAGGCCCCGATTACTGGCATTCTTGGTGGTGATCAGGTAATCGAAGCTGCTGCGCCTCAAGCGATCCAACTTGACGCCTACGTGGTCGATGATGGCAGGCCAATCGGCAATCCGGTGACCGTTGAATGGAGCTCGACCTCTGCGGATGTGTCATTCCTGCCGTCTGACTCGCCATCGACACAGGTGACGATAACCGCTTATGGCGATCATCCTGCGACTGTCACTGTTTCGGATGGCGAGTTTTCCTCCAGTGATACGGTTATACTTTCCCTCGTTGATCCAAACGGCCCACCCGCCGCTCTTACTTACTCGGAGAACCCTGTCGTTTACGAATTAGGAAGTCCGATTACTCCCAATTTTCCGGATTCATTCGGTGGCGATGTCGTGAGCTATTCGGTCAATCCTGCCTTGCCCTCCGGACTAAGTCTCGACTCTGGCAGTGGCATGATCAGTGGAACGCCTGTCGAGGTGTCCTCAGCTGCTGACTACGAAATTACTGCGACGAACGTATTTGGTTCGACATCCGTCGATCTCATGATCGGAGTGGTTGTCCCACCCCCTGACGTTCTTTTGGTGGTTGGCAGTCTTATCTTGAATGCCGGAGATAGTGCGATACTGGACTGGTTCAATTCGAGGGGTTCAGCAGTGACGCTGAGAAGCTTTGCCGATGTCCAAGCGTCTGATGCCGACGGAATCGATCTTGTCTTTATCACCTCTACCGGAAGTTCCAGCCAATTGGGTGGAAAGCTCAAGGATGTCTCCGCTCCTGTGATTGTTTGTGAACCTTATGTTTATGATGATATGGGGCTGACGATGGTCGGTAACGACTCGTTTTTGGGAGTCTCATTCAATGCAACACAGCTTGATTTTTTGGCGCCGAGTCACCCTCTTGGAACGGGATTGAGCGGGCTGACAGGCGTTGTCACCTCAGGCAGTGGTTTCTTTACATGGGGTATACCAGGAACTGCAGCGGTGAAGGTCGCGAATCTCGACTCGAATGAAGAGCGGGTTGCTATTTTCGGTTACGATATTGGGGACCAGCTGGCAAATGGGCAATTGGCTCCGCATCGCCGACTGGGTTTCTTCCTTGGAGATGTTAGCGCTTCGAATCTTACCGGTCCGGGTTGGCAGGCCTTTGCAGCAGCGATTCAATGGGCTCTTGAGGGAGGAAGTTTTGACCCCAATGGTCCACCTGTTCAGCTGACTTATAGTGAAAGCCCCGCGAGCTACATTCAAGATGAGGCAATTACCGCCAATTTTCCGTTCTCACTTGGCGGAGCACCGGATAACTACTCAGTCACACCTAATCTTCCGTCGGGGCTGACGCTCAATCCGTCCACTGGGGAGATCAGCGGAACTCCGACTGAGCTTGTCGCTCCAAGCGTCTATCAAGTTACCGCATCCAATCTAGCAGGGTCTGCTGTGAGTGATCTGCTTATCGGTGTCGATCCCCCGCCACTAGGACGCGTATTAATGGTTGTGGGAAACACCAATCTGAATTCAGGTGATCAGGCCTTGAAGGCATGGTTCGAAAATCAGGGCTACCTTGTTTCCTTGGAAAGCTTCGCAGGCGTTCAGATCGCCGATACTGCTGGAAAGGATCTTGTCTTCATCACTTCCACCGGGAGTTCGGGTGCGCTTGGAGGACGTCTAAAAAACGTCCCGGTCCCGATGATCGTTTGTGAGTCCTTCATTTTCGATGACATGGGTCTTACCGGCCTTGCAAGCGGCGTCGACTTTGGCGCGGCAAATTCTGAGTCCCAGATCAACATTATCAGTCCCGAGCATCCGCTGGCTGCTGGCCTTGCCGGACTGGTCGATCTTGTTAACGACTTCTCTGGATTCTTCACCTTTGGGAGAGCGGGTGCCAGCGCCATTGAAGTTGCCGCGCTCGGCTCTAATCCGGGACGGTCCGCCGTTTTCGCTTATGATACGGGCGTGCTTCTGGCCTCGGGCGAAGTGGCGGTGAATCGTCGACTTGGCTTGTGCTTCGGCGATCTTACTGCGGGTAACCTGACACTTGATGGCCAGCAGATTCTCAGTGCTGCCGTTCAATGGGCCATCGAAGGAGGCACCTTTGATCCCAATGGTCCTCCCGTGCAGTTGAACTACTCGGAAAATCCAGCGGTTTATGATTTGGATGTGGCAATTCCAGCAAATAGTCCGCTTTCATTTGGAGGCGAAGTGGACAGCTATTCAGTCCTTTCAGCCTTGCCTGCTGGTTTATCGCTGGATCCTTTCACAGGTGTGATTTCAGGGGTTCCAACCGCGGCGGTTAGTCAAACGTCATACACCGTGACGGCGACAAATACCTCGGGTTCCACCAGTGCTGACGTGGAAATCACGGTTCTTGGATCTCCTATTGGTGATGTCCTGATGGTTGTTGGGTCCACGACGCTTAATCCTGGAGACCAAGCACTAAAGACCTGGTTTGAGAATCAGGGTTATCTGGTGACCTTGCGCAGCTTCGCGGGAGTTCAAGCTTCGGATGCGGATGGCATGGATGTTGTCTTCATCACATCCACCGGCAGCTCCGGTGCCCTTGGCGGACGATTGACCGATGTGTCAGTTCCGATGATTGTCTGTGAGTCCTACGTTTTCGATGACATGGGTCTCACTGCCATTGGTAACGGAGTCGAGCTTGGATCGAGCAGTTTCGAAACCCAGATTGATATCGTCAGTGAGGGCCATCCTCTTGCCGCAGGCCTAAGCGGTCTGTCCACGATCGTATCCAGTGGCTCAGGATTCTTTACTTGGGGCCGGGCTGGTGGGGAGGCTCTCGAAATTGCAACGCTTGGATCCAACTCGGGACGCTCAGCAATCTTCGCTTACGATAGTGGTGCTCTGCTTGCTTCAGGAGCCAACGCCGCCCATCGGAGACTCGGCTTGTGCTTCGGCGATCTGACCGCCGCCAATCTCACTGCAGAGGGTTCGCAGATTCTCGCAGCTGCATTCCAGTGGGCCCTAGTGGGTGGAACCTATGATGCAGGCGGCGCTCCAGTCCAGTTGCAGTATTCCCAAAATCCGGCGAACTATGAGCAGGATGTGGCGATCACGCCGAATCTCCCGAGCTCTCTGGGGGGAGCGGTTGTCAGCTATTCAATCCTTCCCGCTCTTCCTGCCGGTTTGAGCTTCAATACGGTAAGCGGTGAAATCAGCGGCACGCCAACCGAGTCGCTAGCTTCAACGATTTTTCAGATTACGGCAACAAACGCCATGGGATCTACATCGACGGATGTGGCGATCTCAGTTTCGGGTGTGCCTATCGGCGATGTGCTTCTGGTCGTGGGTAGCACCATTTTGAATCCTGGCGATGCCGCATTGCGGGATTGGTTCGAGGGTCAGGGATTTGTCGTGACCCTGAAAAGCTTCTCGGGTGTTCAGCTTGCCGACGCCGCCGGCATGGATCTTGTCTTCATTACGGCGACGGGTAGCTCGGGTGATCTGGGTGGACGTCTTAGTGATGCCAGTGTGCCTACCATCGTCTGCGAGCCCTACATCTACGACGATATGGGGCTGACTGCTGTCGGGAACAATGTCCAACTCGGGGTCTCCTTTGGCGAGAGTCAGTTGGAAATCGTCAACCCAACCCATCCGATTGCAGCAGGACTCAGTGGCGTGGTTACCG
Source organism: Haloferula sp. (assembly GCF_049672945.1). Lineage (NCBI taxonomy): Bacteria > Pseudomonadati > Verrucomicrobiota > Verrucomicrobiia > Verrucomicrobiales > Verrucomicrobiaceae > Haloferula > Haloferula sp. The sequence continues at coordinate 54,851 of NZ_JBATWY010000183.1, forward strand.
TCGTCAGTGACGGCAGTGGATTCTTCACCTGGGGCCTACCCGGCGCCGGCGGGACATCGATTGCCGCCTTGTCGAGCAATGGCAGCCAGTCTGCGATTTTCGCCTACGAGGCAGGAAGCACTCTCGCCAACAGCCAAGTGGCTCCCGACCGTCGAGTCGGCCTCTTTATGGGTGATCTATCGGGAGCGAATTTGACTTCTGATGGCTTACAACTGCTTTCGGCCTCGGTCGTGTGGGCATTGGAAGCGGCGCCCTGACCACAAGGCGTCAAATCTGAGAGGCTTTGCCTCGATGATCGTCAAAGTGGATTTGCCAAGGGGAAATTAGAGCGCTGGCGGACGGTATAGCTTCCAATGCTCCCAATGATATCATGCTCATGAGAGGTCTTTCAGGCGAATCGGTTACTACCGGATCGTCCTCCGTTTCTGACAAGTCACCAAAGGGTGACGGTGGTGCAGAGCATGGCAAAGAGTCACATGGTGGGCGGGGTTATCTTCCGGCCCTCGATGGTCTTCGGGGAATTGCGATTCTCTTGGTGGTCATATACCACTGTTCGGAACTGGTTCATCTCAAGACAACCGGAAACCCATTTGATTGGTTCACTTGGCGTGTTTTTCAACTCGGGTGGATTGGCGTCGATCTGTTCTTCGTGCTTTCCGGTTTCCTGATTACCGGGATACTGATCGAGTCGAAGTCCAAGCCGCGCTATTACCAGACCTTCTATGCTCGAAGATCGTTGAGAATATTTCCGCTCTACTACGTGGTAGTATTCTTCACGTTCTTCGTTTTTCCTCAAATCGCCGATGTCATCGCCTCGAAGTCCGCTTCTGCCGCTGAGGCACTCGCTGAACTCCCGCCTCTTGAAGGAAAGCTTCCTTGGTATCTCTTCTACGCATCGAATTTCCTTGCAGCTCTGGATGGTAACATGGGACACCGCCTGCTAGCGGTAACCTGGTCGCTGGCAATCGAAGAGCAGTTTTATTTTGTATGGCCCCTGATTATCTACGTCTGCCGTCAGAAGACGGTTTTGGTGATATCGTGGGCAATGGTCGTCATCGCATTTGTTTGTCGGTTTGCGATGGTTGTCGCGATCAGAGAGGGCTATTGGGATGGAAATCGAACTGGGCCCTATGTGTTGCCCTTCTGCAGAATGGACGCTTTGGCCGTTGGGGCGATCATTTCCGTCATGTGGCGTCAACCTGGTAAGATTGAATGGCTCAGGATTTGGTCAAAGAGAGTAGTCCTCTTCGGCCTTCCCTTTTTCCTGTTGGCAATCCTTACCGGGCGATTTGGGAATCGCGATGGCTTCGTCCAAACATTTGGGTTCTCGCTGCTTGCATTCTTCTTCGGTGGGATCCTGGTTTTGACCCTTCTCTTGAAAGAGAATGGGAAAGTGTATCGAATGGTTACCAACGGTGGACTGCTCCAAATCGGCAAGTTTGCTTACGCAATCTATCTCTTTCACCTCCCACTGATGTTCGGTCTCCAAGCGCTCTGGTTTAAGAATTTTCTCAACCTCAAGCTAGTGGGGTCATCGATTCCATCTCTTTTGATATTTATTTCGGTTGTCACCGCCGCAGTATTCATCGCGGCGAAGCTCAGCTGGATTTTCATTGAGCGTCCTTTCCTGAAAATGAAACGATTTTTTCCAAGCTCGTCGGACAGTGTCAGCGCCCAACGGGAAACATGATCATTACGGCCGAATGAAGCAATTTCCCCCCCACAGACTACTATCAGTTCTTGTCGCCGGCCTCACCATAGGTTCGGCCAATGGTCAGGGAATTCCAAACGTCTTTTATTCCCCTGAAGAAGTAGGAACCTGGGTGGCAGAGATCGATGCTGAAGGGGATCGTGACGGTGACGGAGGATTCGGATTGCTGCCACAGGATGGAGATACCGTTCTTGGTATCAATCAGCTTCTCTTCCACAAGGGCTACATGATCGCTCCGTTGGCGAGAAACGCCGCCAATCGTGGAACCTATGGTCGGCGCGGAGCAATGTCTTCATTTGATATTTCGGATCTGAGTGACATTCGGCGGACCTATTTCCGCCAGGATGATGTAACGAATGAGATTCGAGAAGCGCATGGAATGGTATTGAGTAGCGGTGACCTACTTTGTATCAACTCAATCGAAGGCGTCCAGTTTTGGGATGTTTCAGATCCGACGGATATGCGGCTGCTGTCCGACTTCCATATCGAAGGTATGGAGGCGGGAACTTATGGCACGACAGGATGGTGGGTGATGGGACAGCATCCCATTTACTACCTCGGTTCGACTCAAAGAGGGCTCCATATCATCGACGGATCGGATCCAACCAACCCCGTCCTCATCAAGCGAATTCCAGGTGGGGAGTTCGGGATCAATTCGGTGGGGTCGGTCCATTGTATCGGCAATCTTATGGTTCTCGGTAGTGCCGGGAGTTCCGGAAGCTCGTCGGGACCCTTTGCAACCGTGGACATTAGCGATCCCGTCAATCCCATGTTGCTGGATGCCGAGATTGGCACAGGCAACTACTCAGTGGGTGTGTATGGGAATTACATCACCACCCATGGAGGAGGGGGGCTGAAGGTTTGGGACATGACGGACCCTTCAGATCTTCGGGAGATCTACCATGATCCAGATCTTGATGATGCGCTCTACTCCTGCTTTGCCGATGATTTCTACCACATTCCGAACTTTCGGACTTATGAAAAGTATGATTTTCCGATTCCGGGTGATCGCATTCTAAAGAGTTCGAATCTCGCTCCCATCAGTAAGACTCACGAGTTCACGGAAAAGGTTGCGAATTTGGTGATCGGCACGGGGGGAGGTAATGGCGACGGAGCAAAGTTCATTCCGCATGAGTCAGAGCCTGATACACGTCCTCCAAAGGTGAATTTCGTCTATCCGGCAGATTTGGCTACCGATCAGCGGATCTCAACAAGGATCGGGGTCATTGTCACGGATACGCTTGATTTTACGACAGTCAGCACATCGACCTTTCTATTGAGAGAGGCTGGGGGCGAGCCACTCGCAGGAGTTTTCAGCTACAGCCGGAATTACTTGAACTTCATTCCTGATCTGCCTCTGAAGGACGATACGACCTACGAGCTATTCATTCCCGAGGGAGGAATTACCGATATCGTGGGTAATGGAATCGAGCCATTCACGAGCCGCTTTTCGACGGGTTCCGAGGTGGTGGTCAGTGAACTTCCTGATCTCGTGCTTGCCAGTCCGGCCCAGGGCTCAGTGGTGACCCCCGATCTTTCGTTGGTCTTCTCTACGATCAATTTTCCTCTTGGATCAGGAGGTCGTTCTTTGACTTGGTCCCTCGACGGTCTGATTTCCGGCATTTTGGATGACTCGGCACCAGTTGCGCTGACGAATCTTTCGCCGGGCCCTCATCAGATTCGGATTGAATTGATACAGGATGGAAACGGCACTGGGATTACCGACAGTGTTGATTTCACCGTGGACCCTCTGGCAGACAACGCCAAGCCGAGGATCATTCTTCAGGCACCAAAACAGACCACGCCGAATCGTTCCGTGGTATTTGATGCTTCCGAGAGTTTCGACCCTGACAGCGGCCCGCAACCCCTTGGCTTTACATGGGAATTGCTCGACGGGACTGATGGTGCCGAAATCGCCGTGAGCGATGCACCGACAACGACCGTTTCTGTTGGTGGCGAGGGGGACTACAATTTTCGCCTGACCATCAACGATGGTTTTTCGAGTGTCATCAAGGAGTTCCAGTTGTCCGTGGAAACGGCAGCAACTGAGTTTCTATACGTGACCAATACCGGCGGGTTTGCGAGTGGCGATCTGTCGATCAAAAGCTACCTCGAAGCCAGAGGCTTCTCTGTAACGGGCATTCCTGCTCAGGATCTTTCGAGGGAGATCGCTGAGGGTTATGGACTGGTAATGATTTCATCGAGCATCCAGTCATCGGACCTCGATGAAAGCCTAGCGGAAGCGCAGGTTCCCATCGTGATTTGGGAGGCTTATGGATTGGATGATCTGGGGATGACAAGCCGTGCCGAGGATGTCCACTTCGGTGTAACAATAGTAGAAGAGGCCATTCTTGCGGCCGAAGAAAATCCACTGACAGCGGGTCTTGCAGGGCCGGCCATATTGCTTCTTGAGGAACCGGTCGAAGTGGCTTGGGGATCTCCCGGTGCCGAGGCGTTCATTGGCTTGAGCGACAATGATGGGAAAGCTCTGATATTCGGCTACGAAAAAGGCGTGGAAATGGTTGATTTTCCGGCTCCCGCAAGGCGCGTGGCTGTTCCACTGGGGGATTTTGCGTTCGATTTGTTCACTGCTCAAGGTAAGGTTTTACTAAACAATGCAATTGATTGGGCGCGTGGTGTCGAGAATTCCGGGTTTCAACCTCTCGAGATTGATCCTGAGATGAAGCTGGATCCAATCGTCCTGACGTCAGCTGATGTCTCTTTGGAAGCAAGGACGAGTGGCGGTATCGGACAATTGGAGTTCAGTTGGGAGATCACCGATGCCGTAGGCAGTTCGTCACAGAGTGATTGGTCTCCTTCTACATTCCTTACGACGAGCTTTCAAAAGGCTGGAAACTATTCCGTCGTTCTGAGGGTTCGTGATCTTGAGCAGGTGAAGACCAAGCTCTTCAGGTTGGTGGTACATCATCCAATCATTTCCTCACAAGTTCGTTCAAGCGGAGGAATCCAGTTTGAAGACCCGGAGTTGAGAAGAATTTGGAATGTCAATCCGGATAATCTAACCGTGTCGGTGACTGATGCCGAAACACAGGATCTTGTATCAACCATCAATCTGCCTTCATCACCCCGGACTCTCTCGCTGGTTGGCAATGACGAGGCCTGGGTAACTTGCCGTGAGACTTCCGAGATCGCGGTCATTGACACCTCGACTTTCAATATCGTCGATCAGATCAGTTTGCCGAGGGGCTCGTCGCCTGAAGGTATCGTCTGCGACACGGCGGGAGGGTTTGCTTACGTCGCGCTGATGGGCACGGGCTCCGTGGCCAAGGTTTCCATAGGCGATCGCGAAATTGATTCAATTCTTGAGGTAATGTCGTGGCCAAAAGGACTTGCGATCGACCCTGAGGGAGAGCGATTGTTTGTGACACGATTCATTTCTCCGGATGACGCCGGGAAGGTCGCTGAAATCAGTCTCGATAGCTTTTCTGTGACGAATCTGGTGGATTTGGCAATTTCCTCGGAACCAGATACCATATCGAGCGGGAGAGGTCTTCCGAATTACCTTGGGCATCCTGCTATCAGTCCGGACGGACTCTCTCTTCTGATCCCCTCCAAACAGGACAACATTCTCCGCGGGTTGGTTCGCGACGGCCTGCCCTTGACCTCCGAGAACACGGTTAGAGCAGTCGTCTCAAAGGTGGATCTGGCAAGCTCGCAAGAAATTGCTGGGTCCCGATGGGATCTCAATGATTCGGATTCCCCGAATGCCGTTGCCTTCAGTTCGCTTGGGAATCTTGTATTCGTTTCTGTTCAGGGTAATAACTCGATCGTTGTGCTTGATGCCTACAGTCGTTCCGAGTTTACAAGATTCGAAGTGGGTTCGGCGCCGGATGCTCTGGTTCTTGATCCCGAAGGGAAGGTCCTTCACGTGCACAACTTTCTTGATAGGAGTGTCTCGATGTATGATGTCTCAGAACTGTCCTTGCTCAGGTCGGATACGCCGGTGCTACTTGGTGAGCGAATTACCGTGGAGACCGAAGCGCTTGCCGACGAGGTGCTTCAGGGGAAGAAGGTGTTCTACAACGCCGTGGATCCACGCATGAGCTCAGACGGTTATATTAGCTGTGCGACGTGTCATTTGGATGGTGATGGTGATGGACGAGTCTGGGACTTCACGGATCGGGGCGAGGGTTTACGGAATACGACCGATCTTCGAGGACGTTCCGGAACGGGTCACGGACGGATGCACTGGTCTGCCAATTTTGATGAAGTTCAGGACTTTGAGAACGACATCCGCAATCATTTCGATGGTCTCGGGTTCATGTCTCAACCGGATTTTGAAGCGACCTCGGATCCGCTCGGTCCGACCAAGGCGGGGCTCAGCCCCGATTTGGATGCTCTTGCGGCCTATGTGGAAAGTTTGAGCACGACCCCGATAAGCCCTTATCGGAACCCTGATGGATCTCTCACCTCAGATGCGGTTTATGGACGTGAAATCTTTGCCCGCCTTGATTGTGCGAGCTGCCACGCGGGCGATGATTTCACGGATTCGTCAGAGGGTGGGAATTATGATGTCGGGACCCTTAAGAGTACATCGGGAATGGGCTCGGGCTCGCCTCTTTCAGGGATTGATACGCCTACTCTACGTGGCCTCTGGGCTGGCCAGCCGTACTATCATGACGGATCGTTGGAAAATCTCGATCAGCTGATCGAGTCTTCGGGTTCCGAGCATGGAGGGATGAAGAATTTGAGTTCGATCGAGAAATCCCAGCTGAAGGCATACCTTCTCCAACTTGAGGATGTGGACATGAATCCCGGTGGGCCTGAGAACAGCCGGGACTTGTCCGGTTATTTTAATTGGAGGCAAACCTTCTTTGAAAGCACCACCAGCGAAGCCGGAGATCCTGCTGCAATTTCATTGCAGGGCGGCGTTGCAAACATTTTCAAGTATTTCATGGGAACCAGTCCGGATGACGTTTCGAGCAGACCGATTTACCAAGTCGTTGCGGCTGACCCATTGGTTGGAGCGGTCGCGCCTCCCTATGTCGAGTTGACGGTGAGGATGCGAAAGGATTTTCAGAATCTTCGCTATGATGTTGAAGTCTCGAAAGACTGCAACGAATGGATCAAGCGAGATGCCGGTGTTGTTCAGGTCGATGATTCACCCCCAAGCTACAGTCTGGTCACGCTTCGAGTTGACAGTGACGGTGACGAAACATTTTTCGTCCGTATCAGACCACTGGAGTAATGTCTTCGGCCTGTTGGCTTGCAATTATCCCTGGTCTAGACGATGTCTCCCCCGCATCTGCTTTCAGTCCCTTGCCCCCCAAATTGAATGAAGTCCGAGCCCTCTAACACCCCTATTTCGCCCCTCAAAAGGTCACTTCGTATCGGAGTCATTGGTGCCAACGGTCGACTGGGCCAGGCGGTTGTTTCCCGATTTTCGGCTCTGGCGCAGCCGATTGCCATTACACGGGATCAGCTCGATCTTTCCAATCCAAGCGGGATTGAAGAACTCGTTCTCAATTGCAAGCTTGATATGGTCGTGATCACTGCAGCGATGACGGCTGTGGATGATTGCGAGAAGAACAAGGAACTTGCGTACAGCATCAACTCGGAGGGTCCAGGGAAGATTGCGAGGGTCTGTGCTGAGCACGGCATCAAGGTCGTCTACATCAGTACTGACTTTGTTTTTGATGGCAGCGGCGACCGACCCTATCGCGAGGGTGATAAGGTGAATCCGATCAGTGTTTACGGTGCTTCGAAATTGAAGGGGGAGCAAATGGTGCTTGCGGCTTCCGGTGAAAACTTGGTGGTACGCGTTTCCTGGCTTTATGGGGCAGCTAGCCCGGCCTTCCCGGAGTGGATCATCCGTCAGGCGACCATGAACGACACACTGGCTCTTCCAGCGGAGAAAATTGGAAGTCCCACGGCAAGTGAAGATGTGGCGGCGTACCTTGAGCCATTACTGGGTCTTGAAGGCGCAGAATCTGCTAAAGGAATCGTTCATTTGTGCAATTCGGGCTCTTGCTCCTGGCGAGAGTGGGGCCAGTTCTGTCTCGACGAAGCGACGAATGCGGGCGCTGAGCTACGGACGCGCACGATCGGAGTGAATCGAATGGAGGATATCGCGGCGTTTGTGGCGAAACGCCCTCGGATGAGCGCCCTTGACAACAGCCTCTATTGTGAGTTGACCGGTGTCAGACCGCGGAGCTGGGAGAGCGCATTGAGTGATCATTTGAGTTCGATGGAATTATTTGTTGAAACACCCAAGGCTTCATGAGTCTCCTTGGGCATTTGGAGGCAAAAGAGCGCTGTTAGTTTTAGATACCAATCTTATGAACATACTCGTAACCGGTGGAGCTGGTTTTATTGGAAGTAATCTCGTGCACCTTTTGTTGGGAGGTGATGGTTTGCCTGAAGGCCTGATCGTCGACAAGGTTGTGACCTTGGACAAGCTTACCTATGCTGGAAACAGGGAGAACCTTGCGCGTTGGAAAGGTGATCCCAGACATCATCTTGCTGCCGTAGATATCTGTGATGGAAATCGTGTGGCGGAGGTGCTCAAGGAGCATGATATTGATGTGGTGATGCACCTGGCTGCGGAGTCCCATGTGGATCGCTCGATCGATGGACCGGAGGAATTTATCATGACCAATGTCGTGGGCACCTTCAGAATGCTTGAAGCGTTCAAGCAGCACGTCATCGAGAGTGGCCGTGCGAAGTCCAGCAATTATGGCAAGGGTCTTCATGAGGGAGGCAATTGTCTGTTCCTGCATGTATCCACCGATGAAGTCTATGGATCGCTTGGAGCGGATGATCCGGCATTCTGCGAGACCACGCCCTATGCGCCGAACAGCCCCTACAGCGCATCCAAGGCGGGGAGTGATCACCTCGCGCGGGCATATTTCCACACCTATGGAGTGCCGGTCGTCACAACGAATTGCTCCAACAATTATGGACCGTATCAGTTTCCCGAGAAACTACTGCCTCTCATGATTCAGAAGACGCTTCGGGGCGAGTCGCTTCCAGTCTACGGCGATGGTTCGAACATTCGTGACTGGCTCTATGTCGGGGATCATTGCCGCGGAATCTCGACAGCTGCGGCTTCGGGCAGACCTGGAGAGACTTATGTCATCGGTGGCAAATGCGAGATGAAGAACATCGATGTGGTGAAGGCTCTTATTGAGACGGTTCGCGAACTTGCTCCCGAAGTCAATGTTGGGACGGCTGACGAACTCATTACCTTCGTTACTGATCGGCCGGGGCATGATCGCCGCTATGCTATTGACCCCTCGAGGATTTCCAACGAACTGGGCTGGGAGCCTCTAGAAACCTTCTCCAGCGGCTTGCGAAAGACGGTCCAGTGGTATCTCGATAACGAAGAGTGGATCGACGCGATTGAAAGCGGAAGTTACCGTGGGGAGCGTCTCGGAATAGGAGAGTGATTGGATCATGATTGAGATTGAAAAAAACAAGCTCCGGCTTTCTAAGGAAGAACAGAGTCTTCGAAAGGGAATCATTCTTGCGGGTGGAACCGGGAGCCGGCTTTGGCCGATGACCCACTCGGTCAGCAAGCAGTTGATTCCCATCTACGACAAGCCGATGATCTACTATCCGCTAACCGTGCTTATGCTTGCGGGGGTCACGGAGATCCTGGTCATCTCGACGCCGCACGACTTGCCAAAGTTTGAAGAGCTTATGGGTGATGGATCCCAATGGGGACTTGATATTTCGTTTGCGGTCCAACCGAAGCCAGAGGGCCTCGCCCAGGCATTTTTGATCGGGGAAGAGTTTCTTGCCGGTGAGCCGGTCTGCCTAGCTCTGGGGGATAATCTGTTTTACGGTCATGAGCTTGGAGTCTCCCTGTTGAATGCTTCGAAAAATCTCGAGGGAGCCACGGTTTTCGGATATCACACCAACGAGCCCGAGCAATACGGGGTGGTTGAGTTCGATAGTAGTGGGAATGTCCTTTCTCTTGAAGAAAAGCCGAGTTCTCCAAAGTCGAATTATGCGGTTCCAGGTATCTATTTCTTTGATGAGAACGTCGTCGATATGACCAAGCAGCTGAAGCCCTCGGCGCGGGGTGAGTTGGAGATAACTGACTTGAACCGGATGTATTTGGACCAAGGTAAGCTCAAGGTCGAGTTGCTCGGCCGGGGTACCACATGGTTGGACACCGGAACCCCCGATGCGCTGGCAGACGCCACTCAGTTCGTTCAGGTCATTCAGCAACGGCAGGGTCTAAAGATTGCTTGTCCAGAGGAGGTCGCCTATTTCCAGGGCCGGATTGATCGGGCGAAGCTGGAAGAATCGATCGCAAAATACAGCAAGTCCGCCTATGGGCAGTATCTCGCGAGGCTTTGAGAAAACCACTATCCCCTAATATCGAATGAATGACACGAAAGACTACGCTTGGATTGGTCTGAAATCATCAGCCAGGGAGCTGCTGGAAACGCGGGATTATACTGTAGCGGATTTGGCTGGACGGCTTGGATCGTCTGGGGTGCAGGCATCAGAGGCGATGGCTGGCCGGGAGGAGCTTGGCGAGGTCTGGATTCCGGGTGTTGAAATGTTTCCTCGGCGGGTATTCCAGCAGAAGGGGAGAGGCTATTTCGCCGAGTTAACCAGGATATCGGAGGGAGTACTAAATCACATTGGTTTGGTTCCGAAGCAATGGGCATCGGCATTGATGCATCGCGAGAGTGCCAAGGGTTTTCACATTCATCCTCCCTTCATTCCGGAAGGTGTTGAACCCTCTGAGGTATTCAAGACGGCTTTCCTTGAAGATCCTGAGAACTATTCGCTGCGACACTATGACAAAGAGCAATGGGATGTGATGTTTTTCCTCACTGGTATTTGCGAAATGATTCTTATCGATGAGCGGGCTGGAATGCCCCGTAGGGTCATGCGTTTCATCATCCCTGGCGACAGTCGTCCTGGGCCAGATAACGCGGCGGTCGTGATTCCGCCTGGAGTTGCCCATGCCTTGCGAAACATCGGGAACGAGGATCTGCTTATGGTGTATGGCACCAGTACTTCGTTCAATCCCCACTGGGAGGGCCGAATCCAGAGTGGAATCGAGGCGGCGCCATTGCCTGAAGACTGGAGTGACTACATCGAGAAGGGGGTTTAGCGCTCTGGACTTCAATTCCATGTGAATTTCCTTCGCATGGAGCCTTGTTTTGCTGTTTCGCTTATCCTCGGGTGAGGCCTCCTTCAGGGAATAACCAAGTGAAGCGGGTTCTCAAAAGTAGTGATGTCCGAGCGGCACGGAGGAGACTTCTTGGATTCGTAGCTGGCCTCTTTGTTCTTTGTTGCCTGTTCGTTGGAGGGCTTACCGATTGGTTTCAATTGGCGCTTCGTTCGAACCTGCATTCGCATACACTGATCATCCCTGTTGTAACGATTTTCCTGATCGTCACTGAACGGAAAAGCAACAATGGAGGGTTTTGCTCAACACTCTGGCTTGGCCTTCCCATGTTGGGATTGTGCCTTGGTGGTTGGTTGTTTGGATTATCCAATCAAGCTTTCAACACCGGGGTGCATCACGTTTCGTTGCAACTCGGCTTTTTCCTCGCCGGGGTGTGGGCTCTCACCCTCACGTTCTTCGGTCTGGGGTGGGTTCGCTCTGCTTTTTTCCCGCTGGCGTTTCTGAGCTTCATGCTTCCGATGCCAGAAGTCGTCGAGCAGGGTCTCGAACAGTGGCTCATCACTGCTTCGGCCCAGGTATCGGAAATGATTTTAAGACTGGGGGGTATTCCCGTGTTTCGAGAGGGGCAGCTTCTTGAACTTCCGGGAGTGACGTTGGAAGTTGCCGAGGAGTGCAGTGGGATTCGTTCTTCCTGGGTTCTTCTGATTACCAGTGTTCTCGCGGGCTACCTCTTCCTCAGGACTCTGCCTTCGCGCCTTATCCTGGTGGCGGTGGTGCTGCCACTAGGCGTTTTGAGGAATGCGGTGAGAATCGCTGTCATTGGCTGGCTTTGTGTCGAAGAGGGACCAGAGCTCATTGATGGCTGGATTCACCGGAAAGGAGGACCGTTCTTTTTCGCGGCTTCCCTTATCCCCCTGCTCTTGATCGCCTTGATGCTTGGAAAGCTTGAGACAAGATGGCTTTCGAAGTCGAACCAAAGCCGATGAGAAACCTGACGGCTCCAAGGGGTGCCGAAACTCAAGGAGCTTCGAGGCGGTAGAATCGCTTCGGATGATCAGCGATCTCCGGATCTGATACCGTGATTGTGCCTGTTTCGTTGTATTCGACCGAGACGAGACTCCAATTCTTGAGGTCGACGGATCCGTAAACCGAGATCACCGAGCCGATTTTCCCGAGCACCTCGAACTGGATGGAATTTCCTGACCCGACGAGCATGCTAGTGACTTCGAATGGGGTCTGGACGACGATCACTGAACTTCTTCCAGTAGCTGATGACGCCTGACCTGAGGTGATCAGGGCGGTGTAGCTGCCAGCCTGTTCTGGTTCAATCGCGGTGATGCTAAGTGCTGCTCGGGTCTCTTCAGGAAGGGCAATCCCGTCCTTGAACCATTGATACTGAGTTGGGCCCGTCGAAACCACCTCAACCTCAAGTACGACCAGTTCACCCTCGAGGGACTCAATTTGCGCCTGGGGTTGCTTGATGATCGAGACGGCATCGCCCGATTTCCGGATGGCGTCCGAAGGGGTGAAGAAAGCATTGTTCGAGAGCACGATACGATCGATTTCAATACCCTCGACGATGTTACTGATCTTGAGGCTGTGGGTGCCCTGAGAGAGTCCAAAAGTGGCCGGGTTTCCTGCGGAGGAAACCAGACGACTCCAAGTTAGGTCGGGTTGCGATCCGGATGCGATCGAGGCCGCATTGGATGGCAGTGAAAGAGAACCGCTCGGAGAGTCATCGAGTGCCACGGGCAAGGCCGAAGGGCTTGCCGGATAGCGGACGCGGGCCCAGAGTGAGTAGGTGCCCTCATTGGCGCTGAAGTCGAGACTTAGCGTCTTTGTTTGAAGTGACGATGCCGTTGGGGAGCCCCCGTTGGAGAAGATGGTGCCAAGATCAGGATTCAAGATGATGATGCCGCCTCCGGGGGAGTCAGACCCCGCGGAGTTCGGATAGTAAACCACCGGCAGTTCCTCGGAGTAGTCACTCTCAAGCCCTTGGGCATCATACGCTGTTACCGCGCAGTAGTGAAGTCGTTGCGGTTCCAGTGTAACGAGTTCGGCGCTCGTCGACAGACCGACGTCGACGGTCTCTTGATACTCACCACTGACGGTTCCGTAGTGGATCTTGTAGCCGACGACTTCAGCTTCGGGATTTGGGTCCCAAGCGACAAAGATGCTTCCAGAACTGGACCTCGCAGACGCCGTCTGGCAGCAGGCGAGAGCAACGGAGAACAGGCAAAGCCTAAGGAAAGAACTTTTCAAAAAAGAGAGGCGCCCTTGGGACATGAGAAAGGAATATTCATATTAAGGGAAGGTTGACAATAAAATTTTTTAAAAGAAAACAGCTTTGGGGTGCAATACTTAAGATTTTAAAAATATTAAGATGACCATGGAAAATAGGGTGCTTCCAGCGGGAGGCAATCTTCAAATAGAGCTCTTGGTAAAACTACGAAAAGGTGCCGGAAACGTTGAATCTATGGGTCTGCAGGGGGATATAGGTGGCGAAACCTGAGCGTCAAATCCAAAAGGTGATTGTTAGGAAAGCCGGTATTTGGATCCTCTGTTACGGCTTTGAGCATAAGCGATTTCGGGTCATTCTCGAATTTGGGAGACCCTACGTGATGGCGGAGGATCTGAAGAATTGGAGTGACTTGGATTCGCTTCGAGGGCAGTTTTTGCCCGGGCAATGACGCGACAGAGTCGTGTTTTGGCAGATTAACATGCTCTCGATGAAGTCCTCTTCCCCCATCCCCAACCCCCCTAAATTAATGAAAGCGCTATTTCCAAAGATTCGGCTTGTTCTGCTTCGATTCAAAAACGCGAGGTCAATCCGTGCCAAGGAGCAGGATCCCCGGGACTCCATTCGTCTTGGGTTGTCCATTCTTGGCCTTGGAATGGTGGCCTGTTTTGCCTCGTGCAACACCTCGGCCACCAGCTACGAAATTCCTTCAAATGAGTATGTGGCGACGCCGTCGAGCACGATGTCGGTGGGCGACAAGGTCAGTTTCACGTTCCCGGGTGCTCCGGAATACAACCAGGTTCAGAAAGTTCAACCTGATGGCCGGGTTGGTCTGCCATTGGTGGGAATGGTCAATGCTGCTGGTCGGGCCCCCAGTTCGCTTCAGGCTTCGCTGACGTCTTCCTATGAGGCGCATCTGACTGATCCTACGGTTTTCGTCAGCGTCGAGGAACCGGCCGCAGCGGTCTACGTGACGGGTGAAGTTGGTAACCCGGGAAAGCTACCACTGGACCGTTCGATTACCGCGCTTGAAGCGGTGATGGAAGTTGGTGGGTTCTCAAAGTTGGCCAATCCGAAGAAGGTCTACATCCTCCGCACTGAGGGAGGTAAGCAAAAGCGCTATGTTCTCAATTTGGCAGATCCGATTCGCGGTTACGAGAGTCAGGCATTCTACCTGAGACCTTATGACGTGGTCTTCGTCGAGCGGAGCAACTGGTAGGTTCGCCCTCATTTAGTCACCTCCAGGCGGAACTAGTGGTCCTATTCGAATGGTTTACATGGAACGGTAGATTCAGTGGAACCCTTGAGAATCATGGGCAGTCTTGTTGTCAGTTTTGGCATCGATTGTCAGCATTAGACGATCATGGAGGAAAGTGCTCAGTGGATCGCGGGTGTGCTGAGTGTTGGAGTTGGATCAGCAGCCGCAGCGCTTCGTCCGCGCGGGGTGGCTAGCTGGGTTTTCCTACTGGGCATGCTGCTGCTGGGCTTGGAGCAGTGGCTTCAGGCATGGCAGGGTGCCGCTGGTGAGTCGACATCCGAATCCCAAGGCGCTGCTGGATGGCTTTGGGTCGCGGAGGCTCTGATCCCTGGAGTTTGGCTGGTCTTCAGCTTGATCTATGCTCGGGGGAATCGTTGGGAGTTTCTCGCCCGATGGAAATGGTTGGTGCTCGCGGTCTGGGTGATTCCCATCGTTCTGATTTCGGGTTTCTTTGGACCCTTGTTGGAATTTGCGGATGGAGGAGTGGCTCAATACACACCACTCGGTAAGCTCTACAACATCGTCCTGCTTCTGGCGACGCTGTGCGTTTTAATCAACATCGAGAAGACCTTCCGGACTTCAGTGGGTATGGCCCGTTGGAGAATCAAGTACCTCTTTCTGGGAGCCGGCTTGATCTTCGGCCTGAGGATCTACGAGCTAAGTCAATCGCTGCTCTATTCGGGATCCCATGAGCCACTTGCCTACTTCGGGAGTGGTTCGTTGATCTTTGGCTGTGCACTGATGGGTGTCGGTCATAGCCGATCGAGTTTTGACAATCTCGACATCTATCCGTCCAGAGCATTCCTCCAAGGCTCGCTGACGGTTGTTCTGGTTGGGACTTACTTCCTTCTCGTTGGACTACTTGCCCAAGTCATCGGGTTCCTTGGTGGTGCTGCTAGCCTTCCGGCCAAGGCTTTACTCATTCTGCTGGGGCTTGTTGGTCTGACAATTCTGCTGCTTTCGGATCGCGTTCGTTCATGGCTTCAGCGATTCGTCAGTCGTCATCTCAAACGTCCCGAGCACGACTTTCTCAAACTCTGGACTGACTTTACGAGAGGGACCTCGAGCGTGCTTGATGCTCGGGAGTTGGGGAAAAGTGCTGCTGGAGTGATTTCGGAGAACTTTCATGTTCTCGGTGTTTCCGTGCTTCGGCTCTCCTTGGATGGCAGGGAATTGAGCTGGCTCTATTCGACCGCGACGACGGTAACACCGTCTTCATCAGTTACCCTCACCGAGGAGATGGAGGCCTCCCTGAGGGAAAAGTCGGCTCCTTTCGATCTCGATCGTGAGTCAGGAGTCTGGGCGAAGGCATTTCTTGATGCGTTCGAACAAAATTTCGAACATGGTGGAAACCGGGTGATTCTGCCCTTGAGGACCGGGGATCGTCTGGTGGGAATCGTCGCCCTATCTGATCGGGTGAATGGTGTCCCCTACAGTCATGAAGAGTTCGATCTACTTTCCTGCATTGGAGACCAGCTTGCCGCTGGACTGCTGAACTGCTCCCTGACCGAGGAGGTTCTCCAGGCGAAGGAGTTGGAGGCCTTCCAGACCTTGTCGACGTTTTTTGTACACGATCTCAAGAATGCGGCCAACAGTCTGAGCCTGATGCTTCAGAATCTTCCGGTGCATTTTGATGACCCGGAATTTCGCGGAGATGCGGTCCGGGCGATCGGGCGAACGACGGAGAGAATCAACAAGATGATCGTCAATCTCAGTAGTCTTCGGCAGGAGCATCAGATTATCCGAAAAAGGTGTCGCCTCGACGAGCTGATCAGAGGGATCCTCGATGAATTGGGATCGGAATTCTCAGGCGGCCTTTTGTTGGAATCAGATATCCAGCAGTTGCCGGAACTCCTGATCGACAGGCAGGCGATAAGAAGCGTGATTGTGAACCTGATTGTGAATGCCAAGGAAGCGAGTGTGAAGGCGGGACGGGTTTTCGTTGAGGCGCGGTCCGAGGCCGATCAGGTGCAGATCGTGGTGTCTGACAATGGTGTGGGCATGGATGAGCAGTTTGTTAGAAAAGAGTTGTTCAGGCCTTTCAGTTCCACAAAGAACAAGGGCTTGGGTATTGGAATGTTTCAGTGTAAGAAGATCATGGATGGACATCAGGGTGGAGTCCGTGTGGTGAGTGAGAAAGGTGTTGGAACCCAGGTGACTCTCTGGTTCCCAGCCCTTTTGGCCCCAGAAGATTTCCGAGTAGCATCATGAAACCGAAGGTTCTTGTAATTGACGATGACGAGGAGATCCGGACCCAGATGAGGTGGGCGATCTCCGGTGATTACGAGGTGTCGCTCGCCGCTGATCGCGAGAGTGCGATCAATTCTTTCCGCAAGCACAGCCCCGACGTCGTCATTCTCGATCTGGGGTTGCCGCCGAGCCCAAGCAACATGGTTGAAGGGATGTTGACCTTGTCGTCGCTGATGAGCCTCGACAGGACCGTCAAGTTCATCGTGGTTTCCGGGCAGAGTGATCGTGAAAATGCGGTCCGTGCGATTGGGGCGGGAGCCTACGATTTCCTGTGTAAGCCAGTGGATCTTGAGCAATTGAAGCTGCTTCTTCAGCGGTGCATGTTTGTTTCAGGACTGGAGCGGGAGTATCTGAAACTGGAGTCTTCTGAGCGGCCGGACATGTTTGAAGGTCTCCTCGGTCGCAGTGAACCGATGCAGGAAGTCTTCCGCACCATCATGAAGGTTGCGAAGTCATCAGCCCCCATTCTGATCCTTGGTGAAAGTGGAACGGGGAAAGAGATGGTTGCGAATGCGATTCATCGGAGCGGTGGAACTCCTGATGCGCCATTCGTGGCGATCAACTGCAATGCGATCCCGGAAAGCCTGATTGAGAGTGAGCTGTTCGGGTATGAGAAGGGGGCCTTTACTGGTGCGGATTCCCAGCGGATCGGGTTGATCGAGGCGGCTGCGGGCGGGACACTCTTTCTTGATGAAATCGGCGACTTGCCCGGACCGGTTCAGGTGAAGTTGCTACGGTTCCTGCAGGAGAAAAAGATTCAACGAGTTGGAGGACGGAAGGAAATTGCGGTTGATACGAGAGTGCTTGCAGCCACGCATGTCGATCTGACCAAAGCCATCGAAGACGGACGATTCCGGGAGGACCTGTATTTTCGGTTGGCAGTGGTCGTTTGCAAGATCCCGCCGCTAAGGGAAAGAGGTGGGGATGTGTTGCTGCTGGCGAACGATTTCCTCCGATGCTTTGCGGCAAGAGACGGGCGTGCTGGGCTGCACTTTGATCAGAAGGCGGAGAGGGAAATCGTGGCTCATCCGTGGCCAGGCAATGTCCGAGAACTCCAGAATCGTGTCCAGCGGGCAGTGATTATGGCTGAGGGAAAGCGGATCGACGTGGCGGACCTGGAGCTTGAGATTCCGCTTGGTGAGACATTGAGGGAGGCCCGCGAGCGACTCGAAGTTGAGCTGGTTCGGAAAGCGCTCGACCGCAACGGCAACAAGATTGCTGCGGCTGCGAGAGAGTTGGGTGTGAGTCGTCCGACCTTCTACGAGTTGATGAACAAGCTCGGGATTTCGAGGGGCTGATTTCCTTTGTGAGTTGCCGTTTGAAATAGGGTTGGGACTGTTTCGTGAATGATTACCATGAGGCCGATAATTGGAATCATCGTTGCCATCGTTACCGCTGTTCTCTTTGCTTCATGTAGTGAGGAATCGACCTTGAGGAGACACACTGAAGCAGGCGAGGAGTTCTTCAAGGCGGAGGATTATCGTAGTGCCGAGATTGAGTTCAGGAATGCGCTTCGGATTGATTCCCGCAACCGTCATGCGGCCAGAAGGCTTGGTGAACTCTGGTTGAAGCGTGGCTCTGGATTGAAGGCTGTCCGCTTCCTGTTGAGGGCGCGTGAGCTTGGTTACAACGATCATGAGTTATCAGTGCAGCTGGGAGAAGCCTTGTTCGGACTCGGGATGGTAGGGGAGGCGAGGCGGGAGTTGATGTCGGTCATTGAACAAGACCCTGGCCGGAAGCGGGCGATCCTACTTTTGGCCGAGACTTCACTGATCCGTGAAGATCTCGTTGAGACCATGGAATTGCTCGGCTCTGGAAGAGTGCCTGATGGCGAGGCGAAGCAGGTGGCTTCGGCGGTGATCGCCTTGCGATTGGGTAATCTGGAGGATGGAGGGAAGCTGATCAACGAGGTGCTTGGTCTCAATCCGTCATCCAAGGAGGCGCTCCTCCTGCAAGGGGGGCTTAGGCAAGCTGTCGGCGACCAGCTTGCTGCGGAGGAGTCGTTTCGGCTTGCCTCAGAGGACGCCGGGGCATTCGATGATACTCGAATTGCGTATGCCTCGTTCCTTCATCAGCTTGGGAAGTGGGAAGAAGCAAAGACCTTGTTGAGTTCCTACCTGAGTGAGGTCGGCGACGATCTCAAAGCTTGGCGTGTGCTTGCCGGAATCTGCCGTGATGAAGGGAATACCGATGAATTGAATTCGGCTCTGGCTGGGATTTTTGTGCTCGATCCACTGGATCTTGAAGGTGGATTAATCCAAGTGGAGCAATGGATGTCGGAAGGTGATCATCAGATGGCATTGGCTCGGGTGGAGGTGCTCAGACGAGAGTATCCACCCCGTCCGGGAATCGAGTTGGCCCTGGCCAAAGCTTATCTGGCCTCAGGCAACCAATTGTTGGGGCTTGAAGCACTGGAGCGAGCTGAAGAACTGAATCCGGACTTCGAAGACATCGCGTTGCTTCGGGCGCGGTTTAAATTGTCTCTGGGTGATTATGGAGCGGTCTCTGACTCATTGCTTGCCTATCGGGAGCGCCATCCTGACCACTTGGAGGCTGGCATGTTGCTGGCCGAGGCATACCGGGCGGAGGGTCGAGTCGAAGAGGCCATGGATCTCTTACTGAGTCAGATTTCAAGGGATTCCGACAGTGTTGAGTTACATCTGTATCTTGGGATCCTCCAGCGTTCCCAGAACCTATTGAAAGAGGCGAGGGATTCGTTTGAGCTTGCCGAAGCTCTGGAACCGGAAAGCCTCGCCGTAAACCATCAGCTCGCTTCGTTGGATTTCTTGGAGGGAAATCAGGATGCGGGACGAACTCGGATCGAACGACAACTGAGGTCGAATCCGGAAGTTGCGGAACTGCACTACCTGAGTGCGGCAGTCGCCATGGAGGAGGAACGCTGGGATTCGGCGGAGGCGGGTCTTCGGCGGGCGATCGAGCTCAATGAGAGTTTTCTGCCTGCCTATGGACTTCTGACCTCGCTCTACGTTTCTCGGGGGAGTTTGAACGAGGCGGCAGAGAGTCTCGCGCGGTATTTGGAAAGTCACCCGAAAAACCCGGTTGCATTGATGGAACTGGGAGCAATTCAGCAGACGCGGGGCAAGCTAAAGCAGGCAAAGCATTGCTACGAAACGCTGCTGGAACGTGAACCCAATTTCGCCCCGGCACTGAACAACCTTGCGGTGATTCTTGCTTCTGAAGGAGCGGAGGATGAAGCGTATCGCTTGGCCGAGCGAGCCAGGACGTATGCTCCGAACGACCCGGCTGTTGCTGACACACTGGGTTGGATCGTATTCAACCTTGGCGATAGTCGGCGGGCCTACGGGCTGCTGATTGAGGCGATCGATCGCTTGGGAGACGATCCATCGGTCCTGTATCATGCAGGCTTGGCAACATCGATGGTCGGGCGGGCCGACGAAGCCTCGGAACTCCTCAGGCGTGCGCTTCAGTTGAATCGTGAGTTTGTGGAAGATGCCGATACCCGTCGCCAGTTGGAGGTGCTTGAGTTGGGTAGCGAACCGAATGTGGAGTCGGTTGAGAAACTTGAAGCGATGTTCCGGGAGACGCCCAACGATCAGCACGTTGGCTTGATTTTGGGCGTGGCCTTGGAGGAAAACGGGCGCGTTGAGAAGGCCCGGAAGGTTTATGAACGAGTGTTAGAAAGGTATCCCAACCTGCTGCCTGTTAGATTGCGATTGGCCACTCTATATTTGGGTCCTTTATCGGATCCTGAACAGGCCTTGCGGGAAGCAGAGCTTGCGCGAAGTCTGGCACCCGAAGATGCCGAGGTGCTCGCCCTTGTGGGAAGGGCCGCCCTTCGCCTGGGGCGTGAGGAGTGGGCCTACGGGCTGTTGAGTGAATGCATTGAGCGGTTGGAGCATCGGGCCGACTGCCATTTTGATTTGGGTTGGGCTGCGTATATTCTTGGGAAGGAAGATGTGGCCAAAGCGCAAATGGAGCGGGTTCTGGAGACTGAGCACGACTCGGAATTGGGAAGAGCGGCGAAGCGGTTTCTTGTTCTTGCGAATGCGGACCCTAATGATGCCGAAGCCTTGAGCCAGGCATTGATCGAAGGTTTTGAAGGAGGGATAGATGATCCTCCAGCAATGCTGGCGAGAGCTCGTTTCCTCGAGTGTCGCGGGAATCGAGGAGGCGCGATCAGCGCGTATCGCAAGTTGCTGGAAGGAGCTGCGGGATTCAATCCCGCCATAAAGGGTCTGGCCAGGCTTCTGATGGAAAATCAAGAGGGTCTCGATGAGGCGGAATCCTTGATCGCTGGCTCGCGTGAGCAACTCCGGTACGATGATGAGCATGCAGCGCTCGTCGCGCGTTTGCGGTTCCTCAGAGAGGACTACGATGAAGCTCGTCGACTTTTCGAAGAGATTGCTTCGCGCCGGGAGCTCAACGGAATCGAGTCCTACCACTTTGGGGCGGCCCTTTTGAAAACGGGAGGAGCAGATCAGGAAGCTTCCGCCCATCTTCGGCAGGCGCTTGAGACGGGCATCGATACTGAGAATGAACAGCGCGCTCGATCGATGTTGGAGCAGATCGCAAAACCTTAGGCAGACCGATGCCGGATGCTGACGCTGGGTCTGTTGTCGGCCGGCTTTCCAGTTTGATGGATATCGCAACCTTTTGGTATTCAGTAGATTGTATGGGTATTGAGCTGATTCCTGAATTAGGTGTCGACATACTTTACAGTTATTGAGGGTCGGATCGGTGGATGCAAAAAAGTTTACATCACGACTCGCTGAAGATAAGCGTGTTAAGCGTATAGGTTTTTTATTGGCATTGTTATTGCTTTCTGGAATCGAGTGATATTTATGTAGTTTACCTGCGAACTTTCGCTAAACCCCCCAAGCTCCCCCCCCCTTGTGAAACCATTTTTTAGAATCGCGTCCTTGCATGCAGCGATTGCCATCGGCCTGACCTTGTTCAGCGAGGCGGCTGTCATTCGGGATGGGGCAAAGAAGTCAAAGTTTGGAAATTTTGGCCAAAGTTCATTTGGCAAGGTTTCGACCGTATCGTTCGGAAGTCCGTTTTCAAAGTCGTGGGGGGAAGCCGGAAGGCTCGCGGATTTGATTGGAGGCGGACGCTCTTGGGGTGAGTCTTTCCAGTTCTGTGATCTTCGATCATTCGAGCTGCCATCTTCCCCCAAGGGCCCGCGAGCGAAGGGTGGCATCACTTTCCAGCCCTTTTCGATCACAGCCGCGTCGTCGCAGAATGGTTCAGTGACTGTTGCCGGCTTTGGAATCGCCAAAGCTGCAGGCATGAAGGACACGCTGGCTGCCTTCACGATGAAAGGCAACGAGGGGAAATTTAGTTACAGGGTCGAAATGGCCCAAACCACCATCCAGTCGCGCAGCCAGAATGCTGCGAAGCACGTTCCGGATGGTGGTAGTACCGTAGCTCTGCTGGGGGTGTCGCTTCTAGGGCTTCAGGGAGGGCGCCGACTGCTGAAGTCCATCAGGGCTTGAGCAGTCAAGAATGCGGAGCCCCCTCCGCAGTATAGGTCGGGTAGGACATGGTTCTACCCGGCCTTTTTTGTGCCCATGGATCAGGTCTGCCGAGGGAAGATGTCGCGATTGCCGGGGCCGGCTTGCGGGATGGGGATTTCGCGACTAAAGGAGGGCGATGCCATTTGAACTGGTCAGTGATTACAAGCCGATGGGAGATCAGCGCCAGGCCATTGAGAAGCTGGTCAAGTCGGTCGAGGCTGGCAATCGGCATCAGACGCTGCTCGGAGTGACGGGCTCGGGCAAAACGTTCACGATGGCGAATCTGATTGCCCGTATCGGTAAGCCGGCGCTGATCATGAGTCACAACAAGACTCTGGCGGCGCAGCTTTACTCAGAGTTCAGGAATTTCTTTCCCAACAATGCAGTCGAATACTTCGTCAGCTACTTCGATTACTATCAGCCCGAGGCCTACATTCCGCGGACGGATACCTACATTGAGAAGGACTCGAGCATCAATGATGAGATCGAACGTCTGCGGCTGTCATCGATGGGCTCGCTGCTGACGCGTGAAGATACGATCGTGATTGCTTCCGTGAGCTGTATCTACGGTTTGGGCTCACCGGAGGATTATGAGGGGATGATGGTGCCGGTTTGGGTCGGTCAGATGATCCAGCGGGATGAGTTGTTAGAGAAGCTGGTCGGGATGTTGTTTGAGCGGAACGACATCGCCTTTGGTCGGGGGAAGTTCCGGGTTCGGGGGGACGTTGTTGAAGTGCATCCGGCCTATCTCGATGAAACGGCGGTGCGGGTGGAGTTCTTTGGCGATGAGATTGATCGAATTTCCACGATCGACACGCTGACGGGTGCGGCCATCGACAAGATCGACAAGTACACGTTTTTCCCTGCGAAACAGTTCGTCACGCCGGGTGACAAACTGAAAAAGGCGATTGTGGAGATCCGCAAGGAAGCGGATGAGCGGGTGGCGGAATTTGAGAGTCAGGGGAAGTTGATCGAGGCGCAGCGTTTGCGGATGCGGACGGATTACGACATCGAGATGATGCGTGAAATGGGCTTCTGTCAGGGGATCGAGAATTACTCGCGTCACCTCACCGGCCGCCCGCCGGGGGCGCAGCCTTATACGCTACTGGACTTTTTTCCCGACGACTTTCTAACGATCATGGATGAGAGTCATGCAACGATTCCGCAGGTCGGTGGAATGTATGAGGGTGACAAGAGCCGCAAGACGGTGCTGGTGGACCATGGTTTCCGTTTGCCAAGTGCGCTGGACAACCGACCTCTGCGCTTCGATGAGTTCATGAAGATGACGGGTCAGCGGCTCTATGTTTCGGCGACGCCGGGGCCGTTCGAGGTCGTGAATTCGAGGCCGGAGAACAAGGGCTACATCCCGGTCAAACGCCGCAAGGATGGTCGGGGTTTTGACAACATCGATCTGAAGAGACTGCGGGTTCAGACCAGTGGAAATGCCGAAGCGGTCGAGGATTTTGATCCGACCAAGGCGGGGCGTGATCTGGTGGTGGAGCAAATCATCCGTCCAACAGGACTGCTCGATCCGACCCTGGTCATGCGTCCTCTGAAAGGACAGATCGATGAAACGATCGAGCTCTGCCGTCAGCGCGTGGAGAAGGGAGAACGGGTATTGGTGACGACGTTGACGAAGAAGACCGCTGAGGATCTTTCGGAGTATCTTCAGGGAGTGGGCCTGAAGGTTCGCTACATTCATGCGGACGTGGATGCGGTCGAGCGTGTGGAGATCCTGCGCCAGCTCAGGGCGGCTGCTTTCGATATTCTCGTGGGGATCAACTTGCTGCGGGAAGGTCTCGACCTTCCGGAGGTGTCGTTGGTTTGCATTCTGGATGCGGACAAGGAGGGTTTTCTTCGGAACGAGACGAGTCTGATTCAGACCGCCGGGCGTGCGGCACGGCACATCAACGGCGAGTGTGTGTTGTTCTGCGATGTGGTGACGGATTCGATCCAGAAACTACTAGATGTGACCGAGTATCGACGTCGCCGTCAGTCAGAGCATAACGAGCTTCATGGAATTACGCCGATCGGCGTGAAACGGGCGGTGCAGGAGAGTTTGCAGCTTTACTCGAATCAGCGGGAGGATGCCGAGAAGATGAATCGTTCGATGGTGGCGGACGATGACGAGGTTTACGACAAGGTGCGGGTGATCGCCGAATTGGAGAAAGAGATGCGTGAGGCCGCTGCGAAGCTTGAGTTCGAGCGTGCCGCGCACCTGCGGGATCAGCTGGCACAGTTGAAGGGTGGTGGAGATGCGAAGCCGAAGAAGATGGTGAATTATCGGAAGAGGTGAGGGGACCGGTGTGCGGCTCTACGGGCAAATGAGTTCGACCTCTGGGAAGTAGCTGCGGTATCGTACGACATCACGCGTTAGAATGGGAATGCCAAGCGCGGCGGCGTGGGCTCCAATAAAGAAATCAGAGAGGGGTGATGATTTGTTCACTCCGCGTTGTCGGTATGACTTGAATGCTTGTGAGGCTGGGAAGAGAGCCTCACGCGGAATTTCCTCATAGCCTAGAGCCCGTCCCACAATCGGATGATTTGAGCACAAGGATCTACGGGTCTTCCTGAATCTGGTGGATGAGCTTCGAAATGAGGGCGGATCACATCTTTCTTGAGCGATTTTCTCGGTCTGGGATGC